>JAHRXD010000122.1 GCA_019104825.1 Comamonas sp. | reverse complement strand
GTGGTGTTTGGCTACTTCCCGGCGCGGCGGGCGGCGCAGCTCGACCCGATCGAGGCGCTGCGGCACGAATAATTCCATTTCTAGATCAAACGTGCACTTTGTCGGCTTCGCTTGCCGTACGCCTGTACTGTCTGCGCTTCGCCTTCGCGTTCACGCTTGATCTAGAAATGGAATAAGCGGCTGAAAACCGCTACAGCGCCTGCCCCTGCGGCGAAATGCTCAGGGCCAGCAGCGCCGAGAGCTGGCACAGGGGCCGCCCGCTGCGCTCCTGCAAGGCGTTGAAGGCGGCCTGCACGCGCTGCAAATCGCGCTGGCTGGTGGGGGTGCGTTCCACCACGCCGGCCAGCACCAGGCGCTCCACGACATGGCTGGTCAGCAGGAAGCTGTCCTTGCCCGCCAGTCGCAGAAAGCCTGCGGCGGAACGCCCGCCCAGCCGTGCGCCGCGCCGGGCCAGCACCTGCCACAGGCCGATGGTGTCGGTGTCCGGCCAGTCGGCCAGGAAGGCGCCGAAGCCCTGGCCGTTTTCCTGCGCCACCTCCAGGATGAATTGCGCGTTTTTCGGAATCGTCAGCAGCTTGGTGCGGTCGCGGATGATGGCCGGGTTGTCCAGGTAGGCGGCCATGTCCTGGGCGCTGTGCCGGGCCAGCGTCTGCGGGTCGAATCCGGCAAACGCCGCTTCGAAGGCGGGCCATTTGCCATCGACCACGCTGTGCTGCATTCCGGCCTGGAACACGCGCTGCGTCATGGCGGACAGGTAGCGGTCGTCGCCCTGCGCCCGCAGCGCCTGCGGCGACAGGGGTTGGGGCAGCGCAGCCTCCAGCGCGGCAGCGTTGGCAAAACGCGGGGCGACGGTGTCGTACAGCCAGGGGTAGTCGATGGGCATGGGGTTTGTCTAAAAAGAGAGCTGTTTCCGCTGATGAATAAACGATTTCAAATATAAAACGATCTTAAATCGTTTATTCATCGGCGGAAACAGCTTCTGTTTTTCAATCATTACAGCGATGTCGGCCAGCCTTGCAGGTGCTGGGCACACAGGTCGCGCAGGGCGGCAATCCAGTCCGGCCGGTCGTTCAGGCAGGGGATGAAGCGGTAGTCCTGCCCGCCGGCGGCCAGGAAGGCCTCGCGCACTTCCATGTTGATTTCTTCCAGCGTTTCGATGCAGTCGCTGGCAAAGCCGGGGCACAGCACGTCCAGGCTGCGCGTGCCGCTGCGGGCCAGCGCCTCCACCGTGGGCTGGGTGTACGGCTCGACCCATTGCGCCTTGCCAAAGCGCGACTGGAAGGTGACCTGACAGGCTTCGGGGGCCAGTTGCAGCGCCTGCGCCAGCAGCGCCCCGGTGCGCAGGCATTCGTCGATGTACGGATCGCCCAGATCGCGGGTGCGCTGGGGCACGCCGTGAAAGCTCAGGATGAGCTTGTCCGCCCGCCCCCGTTCCTGCCAGTGCGCCTGCACGCTGGCGGCCAGTGCGGCGATGTAGCCCGGGTGCTGGTGGTAGCGCTGCACGAAGCGCAGCTCCGGGATATGGCGCTGGCTTGCCGCCCAGGCGTACACCGCATCGCACACGCTGGCGGTGGTGGTGCCCGAGTATTGCGGGTACAGCGGCACGATCAGGATGCGCTGCGCCCCCTGGGCCTTCAGGGCATCGAGCTGGCTGGCGATGCCGGGCCGGCCGTAGCGCATCGCATAGCCGACGGGAATGGCCTGCCCGCCGTCCGGATTGAGCGCGGCCTGCAGCAGCCGGGCCTGCTGTTGCGTCCAGTGCAGCAGCGGCGAGCCGCTGGCGCCGCCCTGGTTCCAGACCTGCTGGTACTTGGCCGCCGAGGCCTTGGGTCGCAGGCGCAGGATGATGCCGTGCAGGATCGGCCACCACGCCAGGCGGGGAATCTCCACCACGCGCGGGTCGCTGAGGAACTCGGCCAGGTAGGGGCGCACCGCCGCCGCCGTGGGGGCGCAGGGCGTGCCCAGGTTGCACAGCAGCACGGCCGTGCCCGAGGTGGTGGGGGGAGAAGGCAGGGAGGGTTCGGGAGCAAAACGCATGGGGGCCGATTGTGCCTGCTCTTGCCACTCTCGCTCGGGCCGCAGGCACAACCTGGAAGGCAGGGTTGCCAATGCTGGCTTGCCGCCTGTTGCACAATCGCGCCGCCCGGCTGGAGGGCGGTTTGAATAAAGGAAGCATCGTGTTTGGAATGACGGAAGAGCAGTTTTCGGAGTTTTTCTCTACCTACGGCGTCGCGGCCCTGATTCTTTTCATGATCTTCATCATCGGCAACCTGGCCTGGCAGTCCAAGGCGGGCAAGTTCGGCACCTTTGTGCTGTTTCTGGGGCTGGCCGTGGGCTTTATCGGCTTTATCGCCAAGTACGTGATCCAGTGGTACCTGGAAAATCACATGTAGGCAAGCCGGCAGCGCCGGCCCGCCGGCGCTGCACCGTTTTTTCGATCTCCGACACGGCGAACACTGCCGCCCCTGCCAGCACCACGCGAGCCCATTCGGCGGCGGACAAATCCGTGGAGCCGAACACCGCCTGCAGCCACGGCAGATGCACGAAGGCCAGTTGCAGCGCCACGCACACCGCGATGGAGGCGGGCACCTTGAGGTTGCCCAGCAGCCCTTCGCGCGTGAGTACGCTGTGGATGACGTGGCGGCTGCTGTACAGGTAGAACATCTCGGCCAGTACCACCGAGCTGACGGCCATGGTGCGTGCCGTCTCGATGCTGGCGCCCTGGCTTTGTTCCCACAGGAACAGCCCCAGCGACGCGCAGGCCATCAGCACCGACACCATCACCACGCGCCACACGAACAGCCCCGTGAGCAGCGATTCAGACGGGTCGCGCGGGCGGCGGCGCATCACGTCGCCCTCGGCCGGCTCGAAGGCCAGCGCCACGCCCAGCGTGCTGGACGTGACGAGGTTGATCCACAGCACCTGCGCGGGCGTGAGCGGCAGCACCAACCCGAAGACGATGGCAGCGAACACGATCAGCGCCTCGCCGCCGTTGGTGGGCAGCATGAACAGGATGAACTTGCGCACGTTGTCGTAGATGCCCCGGCCTTCGCGCACCGCATGGCCCAGGGTGGCGAAGTTGTCGTCGGCCAGCACCATGGCGGCGGCGTCCTTGGCGGCCTCGGTGCCGTTCTTGCCCATGGCCACGCCCACGTCGGCACGCTTCAGGGCCGGGGCGTCGTTCACGCCGTCACCCGTCATGGCCACCACCTCGCCATTGGCTTGCAGCGCCTGCACCAGCCGCAGCTTGTGTTCGGGGCTGGCGCGGGCGAACACGTCTACCTCCGCCACCACCTGCCTGAGTGCCGCGTCGTCCAGCAGCTCGATTTCCGCGCCGGTCAGCGCGGGCTTGCCCACGCCGATGCCCAGTTGCGCACCGATGGCGCGGGCCGTCTCGCCGTGGTCGCCGGTAATCATCTTCACGCGGATGCCCGCTGCGTGGCACTCGGCCACCGCCGCCATGGCCTCGGGGCGCGGAGGGTCCATGCTGCCGAGCAGGCCCAGCAGGGTGAAGCCGCCTTCCATGTCGGCGAAATCCAGCGTCTGCTGCCCGGCGGGCATGGCCTTGGTGGCAATGGCCAGCACGCGCAGGGCGCGGGCGGCGCAGTCGTTGGCGGCACGGCGCCAGTAGTCCGGGTCCAGGGGCACGTCCTGGCTGTCCGCGCCGCGCTGGGTGGCGCACATCTCCAGCACGCGCTCGGGGGCGCCCTTGACGAACACCATGGCGTGGCCTGCGTGGTCGTGGTGCAGCGTGGCCATGAAGCGGTGTTCGGACTCGAACGGGATGGCATCGGTGCGCGGGTGGTGGGCGTGTTCGGCCTGCGCGTCCAGCCCGGCCTTGAGGGCCAGCGTGAGCAGGGCGCCCTCGGTGGGGTCGCCGGTCAGCGTCCAGTGGCCTTCGTTGTCATGCAGCGCCGCGTCGTTGCACAGCAGCGCGGCGCGGGCGATGGGCGCGAGCGCCGGGTGATCCTGCAGCGCCACGCTCTGGCCGCCCCGGTGCAGGCCGCCTTCGGGCGCGTAGCCGGTGCCGGTCACGTCATAGACATGGGGGGCCGTGACCACGCGCTGCACCGTCATCTCGTTGCAGGTGAGGGTGCCGGTCTTGTCCGAGCAGATCACGGTGACCGAGCCCAGCGTTTCCACGGCAGAGAGCTGGCGGATGATGGCGTTGTGCCGCGCCATGCGCCGCACGCCCAGGGCGAGGGTGATGGTCATGATGGCGGGCAGCCCCTCGGGGATGGCCGACGCGGCCAGGGCCACGGCCATCATGAACATCTCGGCGGGCGCCTGCCCGCGCCACAGCACGCCGATGGCGAAGGTGACGGCGACAAAGGCCACGATCACCAGCGCCAGCCGGTGCGAGAAGCGTGCCATCTGCCGCAGCAGCGGCGTGGTGTTGTTCTCCACCGTGGCCAGCAGGGCGCTGATGCGGCCCAGCTCGGTACCCGTGCCGGTGGCTACGACCAGCCCCACGGCGGTGCCGGATGCGACGAGGGTGCCCGAATACAGCATCCCGCGCCGGTCGCCCAGGGCCGCATCGGCCGCCACCGCGCCCTCGTGCTTGTCGCCGGGCACGGATTCGCCGGTCAGCACCGCCTCGTTGGCACGCAGGCCCCTGGCTTGCAGGATGCGCAGGTCGGCGGGCACCTTGTCGCCCGACGCGAGCAGCACCACGTCGCCCGGCACCAGCGCCTCGGCATCCACCAGCCGCCGCTCGCCGCCGCGCAGCACGGTGGCGTGCAGCGACAACATGCGGCGGATGGCGTCCAGCGAGGATTCGGCCTTGCCCTCCTGCACGAAGCCGATGAGGGCGTTGATGATGACGGCCCCCATCAGCACGCCCGTGTCCAGCCAGTGCCCCAGGGCCGCCGTGACGGCCGCCGCGACCAGCATCACGTAGATCAGCACATTGTGGAATTGCAGCAGCAGCCGCAGCCACGCCGGGCGCTTGCGCTGCTGGGGCAGGCGGTTGGGGCCGTACTCGGCCAGGCGGCGGGTGGCCTCTTCGGGGGCGAGGCCCCGGGTCTGGTGGCTTTGCAACTGCTCCAGGGTGGCGTCGGCACTCAGGCTGTGCCAGGCGGGGGGCGTCGGACTCATGTTTTTCAGTCTAGGGATGTGTGTCCCTGCGGCGTTGAGATGTATCAAAAACAAGCAGCTGGATTTTTAGTGTTTTTGGCCTGAAATCCTTATGTGGAAAGCGCTAATAACTATTCTTTTAGTAGTTGACTGCGGTGGCCGTGCCGCTGAGTACCGCCCCTTCCAGCGTGGCGGGGTAGGGACCTTCCACATAGTCGCCGCAGGCCGACAGCCCCGGCAGCACCTGCATCGGCGGCCTGTGCAGCCCTGGTGTGCAGGCGAAGGTGGCACGCTTTTCCACCACGGTCTGCACCAGCGTCAAGGCCGGCAGGGCGAGTTGCGTGGCGGCCTGCGCCAGCACCTGTTGCTCCACCTCGGCGCGGTCGCCTGTGCTGGCGCTGACCACGAAGGCCAGCAGCCCGTGGGTGCCGTCGAGCTGGCCCCGGTCGAATACGAACTGCGCGGGGTGCTGCGCCGTGCTGCGCAGCGCCAGCATGGGCCGGGGCAGGCACGCGCCGCTGGCGTGGGCATAGACGGTGGTGATGGCGCCAAAACGCAGGCCGTCGGCCACGGCGCTCCACTGCGGCGCAACGTTTGCGGCGAGGCGGCTGGCTTCCCACGGTGGGCAGGCGAGGGTGACGTGGCCGAAGGTGCTGCTGCTGTCGTCAAGCTGCCAACCCTCTGCCCGCTGCACGAGTTGTTGCACGCGCTGGCCGGTGATGACTTGGCCGCCCTGGCGTGCCAGCCACTGCGCGGCGGTCTGGGGGAACAACGCGCCCAGGTCGGTGCGCGGCAGCAGCAGGTTGGAGCCGCCGCGCCCGCTGAACAGGCTGTCGCGCAGCACGCGCAAAAACACCTGCCCGCTGGCCTCGTGCGCCGGGGTGTTCAGGGCCGATACGCACAGCGGGTCGATGAACTCGGCCAGCAGGCGCGGCGTGAGGGCGGCGCACACATCGGCCACCGAAGCGTGCGGCGTGCAGCGAAAGCCCGCCACCCGCCATGCCGCCGCCGCGCGTAGCAGCGCCAGCTTGTCATGCCAGCACCAGCCCCGGGCGCGGGCAATGCCCAGCAGGGCATCCCATGGCGGGGGCAGGTCGGGCAGTTGTAGGCCCTGCCCATCGGGAAAGCACAGCGCCAGCGGCAGGCGCAGCAGGGCCGCATCCACGTCCACGCCCACCAGCCGCATCAGGCGCAGGCTTTCCGCATACGCGCCAATCAGGATGTGCTGGCCGTTGTCCAGCGTGACCGGGGTACCGTCCGGCAGCGTGGCCTGCACGGCCCGCGCCCTGCCGCCCACGGTGCGGGCCGCCTCGAACACGGTGACCTGCCGCCCGGCTTGCGCATGTGCGACGGCGGCGGCCATGCCCGCCCAGCCTGCACCGATGACGGCAACCTTCTGCACGCTCACATCCGGCCCAGGGCCTGCATCTTCCAGGCCAGCCAGAGCTTGCGCAGCGGCGTCAGGCCGATGCGCTGGTGCAGCACCTGGAACTGGCTGGCCTCGATCTCGCGCAGCAGGGTGCGGTAGATGCTGGCCATCATCAGCCCGGGCTTTTGCGTGCGCTTGTCGGCGGCGGGCAGCAGGGCCAGCGCCTCGTCGTACAGCCGGTGGGCGCGTTCGGCCTGGAACTGCATCAGCGCGATGAAGCGTTCGGAATACTGGCGGTCGAGGATTTCGCTGGCCTTGACGTCGAAGCGCTGCAACTCCTGAATCGGCAGGTAGATGCGCCCGCGCAGGGCGTCCTCGCCCACGTCGCGCAGGATGTTGGTCAGTTGCAGGGCCAGCCCGAGCCGGTGCGCGTAGGCGGTGGTGGCCTGCTGCGTCTGGCCGAAAATTTTGGCGGCGACTTCGCCCACGACACCGGCGACCAGGTGGCAGTAGCGTTGCAGCCCGGCAAAGTCGGTATAGCGGCTGTAGGCCAGGTCCATTTCGCAGCCCTCGATGATGGCGTGCAGGTGCTGCGCCTGGATGCCGTAGGCGCCGGTGTGCGGCATCAGCGCTTGCAGCACCGGATGGCTGGGGTTGCCCGCGAAGGCGGCGCTCACTTCCTGGCGCCACCATTGCAGCTTGCGGGTGGCGACTTCGGCGTCGTGCACCTCGTCGACGACATCGTCCACCTCGCGGCAAAAGGCGTAGAAGGCGGTGATGGCCTGGCGCCTGGGCTGCGGCAGGAACATGAAGGCGTAATAAAAACTGCTGCCCGAGGCAGCAGCTTTTTGCTGAACGTAGGTTTCGGGAGTCGTCATTGCTGGGGCAGGTGCTTACATGCCAAGGGATTTGAGCAGGGCGGCGGTTTCGTCGTCGTCCCCGGCGGCGGCAGCAGTGTTCTTGGGGGCGGGGCTGTCTTGTCCGGCCTGCGCCATGATGGCATCGGGGTCGAGTTCTTCGGCGGCGTCGAAGTCGTGCAGCTTGATGAACTCGGTGCTGTCCACGGCCAGCTCCAGGTAGAAGATGTTGCCGCCGGCGGTGTAGAAGGTCACGCGCCGTGCCTCGGGGTTGTCCAGGTTGGCGTCCACGCTCAGTTGCACCTGCTTGTTCAGCACCAGCATTTTGGGCTGGTTCTGCGTGATGTGGGTCTGCATTTCGCGGCGCACCTTGCCGGTGAAGTCGCCCACCACCTGGTTCATCAGCTCGCCCATGACGTTGCTCACCTCGTCCGAGGTGTGCGAGCTGGCCAGGTCGTCCTTGCTCAGGCCCATGTTGAGCAGGTAGCTGCGGTACAGCTCCATCGCCGCATCGGCGGAAAAATTGATGATGACCAGCCCGGAAAAACCGCCGTCGAACAGCACGAAGCAGCCGATGTCGGGTTTGAGATAGGTTTTCTTGATGCGCTGCACCATCGCCGAATACTGCACCTGGCTGTTGGTGGCGACGCTGAGGACGCGGGTGACGGAACTGCACAGGCTGACCAGAAGGTCGTTGGTGCCCAGGGTGTTGTCGGTGGTGATGGTCATGCGGTTTTCCTGAAAAAGGCAGGGCCGATTATCGGCGGGACGTGGCCGCTGGAACTTCTGGGGGTGTTGACCTGGGGCTAACCCTGGGTTTGTCCCCGGAATCTCTGTGCAACTTTGTGGATAACTCGGTATTTTTCCAGATTTGTGTGCATAAGCCATTGTTTTTGCAAATCGCCGCCAGGCTTGCCTAGAAAGCAGGCAGCAGAAGCCGGGCCGGGAATTGCGGATTAAGCCGCGCCGCCTGCGCTGCGGCCCGTGCCCGCCTAGACTGGCGCCCTTTTTGCTTTTTCAGGTTGAAGGGGATGCCTGTGCTGTACGCCGTGCTGGCCTTGTTCGTGTTGCAGTGGGTAGGGGAGGTGCTGGTGCAGTTGCTGGGCCTGCCCCTGCCGGGCGCCCTG
>JAHRXD010000118.1 GCA_019104825.1 Comamonas sp. | reverse complement strand
TGGTGCAGACCAACCTGAAGCGCATGTTGGCCTACTCCACCATTTCGCACATGGGCTTTCTGCTGCTGGGCCTGATGTCCGGCGTGGTCGATGGCGAAGTGGATACTGGCACGGCCCAGACGGCGTACAGCGCCGCCATGTTCTACGTCGTCACCTACGTGCTGACCGCCTTGCCTGCTTTCGGCATCATCGTCCTGCTGGCCCGCGAAGGCTTCGAGAGCGAGGAAATCGCCGATCTGGCCGGCCTGAACCAGCGCAGCCCGCTGTACGCCGCGATCATGACCATCTGCATGTTCTCGCTGGCCGGCATCCCGCCGCTGGTGGGCTTCTACGCCAAGCTGTCGGTACTCGAAGCCCTGGTGGCCACGGGCCAGACCTTCAATATCGCCCTGGCCGTGTTTGCCGTGGTGATGTCGCTGATCGGCGCGTTCTACTACCTGCGCGTGGTCAAGGTCATGTACTTCGACAAGCCTTTGACCGCTGGCGACATCGTGGCGCCGATGGACGTGCGCTCGGTCCTGTCCTTCAACGGCCTGCTGGTGCTGGTGCTGGGGATTTTCCCCGGTGGCCTGATGGGGCTGTGTGCCGACGCCGTCGTGCGGGCGCTGACTTCCTGAGGCGTGGGCGCGTGAGTCAAACCGCTTCCATCTGGCTGGTGATCCTGGCGGCCTTTCTGGCCGCCAACCTCCCTTTTCTGAACGAGCGCTGGCTGCTGGCCGGCCCGCGTCCCCGGCACGGCGCCAAGCCGTTGTGGGCGCGGCTGGGGGAACTGCTGCTGCTGTATTTCCTGGTCGGCGGCATGGCCCTGGCGCTGGAACGCCGCGCCGGGCAGATTTACCCGCAGGGCTGGGAGTTCTACGCCGTCACCGGCGCCTTGTTCCTGACGCTGGCATTTCCGGGCTTTGTGTACCGCTACCTGGGCAAGCACCGCAGCTGAGCCCACTGCACGTTTACCCTTACGGCATCTCTTTGCAGATGCCGTTTGTTTTTCTTCCTCCTTTTTTAGTTTTAAAGAGGGGCTGCCATGAAGGTTTTTGACTTGCGCTGCGGCCAAGGCCATATTTTTGAAGGCTGGTTCGGTTCTGATGCCGATTACCAAAGCCAGCGGCAGCGCGGCCTGCTGCAATGTCCGTTGTGCGGCGACGAGGAAATTACCAAGGGCTTGAGCGCCCCCCGGCTGAACCTGGGCGCTGTGGCGCCGCACGCCGCAAAAACCACGGAAGCCCCCGCTGCCGTGGCGACTCTGCCGGACAGTGCCCCGGAAAAGCTCCGCGCCATGCAGGCGGCCTGGCTGCAACTGTCGCGGCAATTGGCCCAGGGCAGCGAAGATGTGGGCACGCGCTTTACCGAGCAGGCCCTGGCCATGCACCGGGGCGAGCAGGAGGAAAAACCCATTCGCGGCCAGGCCACGCCCGCGCAGGCCCGGGAATTGCTGGAGGAGGGGGTGCCCGTGCTGCCGCTGGCCTTGCCCAAGGTCAGCGGAGAAACGTTGCAATAGCCTGCCTGCCCACCAATTCATCAGTTCGCCAGTCTGCCGACCTGCCAGCACGGCGATTCAACAGGCGATAAAAAATAGCCCCAACCGTGAGGATGGGGCTATTTTCATAGCTGTTACCGCTTATGAATAAACAATTTCAGATAGAAAACACTTTGAAATCGTTTATTTAACTGCGGAAGAAGCTCTGCTATTTGATAGTCATCATGCCGCAGCACGCAGCTCCTGGGCGGCGGCCACCATGGCTTGCAGGGCAGGGATAACTTCGTTCCACTGGCGGGTTTTCAGGCCGCAGTCCGGGTTCACCCACAGGCGTTCGGCGGGGATGCGCTGGGCGGCTTTCTGCATCAGTTGCACGATGTGCGCCTGGGTCGGGATGTTGGGCGAGTGGATGTCGTACACGCCGGGGCCGATCTCGTTGGGGTACTGGAAGTTCTCGAAGGCATCCAGCAGTTCCATGTCCGAGCGCGAGGTTTCGATGGTGATCACATCGGCATCCATGTCTGCAATGGCGGCAATGATGTCGTTGAACTCGCTGTAGCACATATGGGTGTGGATTTGCGTGCTGTCCTGCACCCCGTTGGCGGTGATGCGGAAGCTCTCGATCGCCCAGTCCAGGTACTCGTGCCACTGGCTCTTGCGCAGGGGCAGACCTTCGCGCAGCGCGGCTTCGTCGATCTGGATGACGCGCACGCCGGCCTGTTCCAGGTCCAGCACTTCCTGGCGGATGGCCAGCGCGAGCTGCTTGCAGGTGGTGCTGCGCGGCTGGTCGTCGCGCACGAACGACCAGTTCAGGATGGTGACGGGGCCGGTGAGCATCCCTTTCATGGGCTTGGCGGTCAGTGACTGGGCGTAGGCGATCCATTCCACGGTCATGGCGCGGGGGCGGGCGATGTCGCCGAACAGGATGGGTGGCTTGACGCAGCGCGAACCGTAGGACTGCACCCAGCCGAACTGGCTGAAGGCGTAGCCTTGCAGTTGCTCGCCGAAGTATTCGACCATGTCGTTGCGTTCGGCTTCGCCATGCACCAGCACGTCCAGGCCCAGGGCTTCCTGCTCACGCACGCTGCGGGCGATTTCTTCCTGCATGGCTTTCTGGTAGTCGGCAGCGCCGATGCGTCCGGCCTTGAAGTCGCTGCGGGCGCGGCGGATGTCCGGCGTCTGGGGGAAGGAGCCGATGGTCGTCGTCGGGTAGGCCGGCAGGCGCAGGTGGGCGGCCTGCTGCTGGGCACGCGCGGCATAGCTGCTCTGGCGCTGGCCCAGGGCGGCGGTGATGGCAGCCACGGCGGCCTGCACTTCGGGGCGATGCACGCGCGGCGAGTTGCGGCGCTGGGCCAGGGCGGCGGCGTTGGCGGCCAGCTCGGCCTGCACGCTGGCGCGGCCCTGGTTCAGCGCCTGGCCCAGCACTTGTAGCTCCTGCAATTTCTGTTTGGCGAAGGCCAGCCAGTTTTTCACCTCGGGGTCGAGTTTTTCCTCGCTGTCCAGATCGACGGGCACATGCAGCAGCGAGCAGCTCGGCGCCAGCCACCGGCGCTCGCCCAGGCGCTCGGCCAGGGGTTCGAGCCAGTCCAGGGTGGCGGTTAGGTCGGTCTTCCAGATGTTGCGGCCGCTGATCACGCCCAGCGACAGCACCTTGTGCGCCGGCAGCAGGCCGATGAGCTGCTGCACGTCGTCGCGCTGCTGGGTGGCGTCCACGTGCAGACCGGCCACGGG
>JAHRXD010000097.1 GCA_019104825.1 Comamonas sp. | reverse complement strand
TACGACTCGGTGGTGGGCGAGCGCGGCCAGGGCCTCTCGGGCGGCGAGCGCCAGCGCATCAGCATTGCCCGCGCCCTGCTCATCAACCCGCGCCTGCTCATCCTGGACGAGGCCACCTCCGCCGTCGATACCGAAACCGAGAAGGAAATCCAGAAAGCCCTGGACAACCTCGTGCAAGGGCGCACCACCATCGCCATCGCCCACCGCCTGTCCACCCTGCGCAAGGCCGACCGGCTGGTCGTCATGGACCGGGGCGAGATCGTCGAGGTCGGCCAGCACGATGCACTGATGGCCGCCCAGGGCGCGTACTGGCGCCTGTACCAGGCCCAGGCCCGCCGTGCCGAGGAAGACGCCCACGCCGCCGGGCTGGTACTGGCGCAGGACAGCGCCGCGCCGGAAAAATCATAAATAAATAGCTGTTCCCGCTGATAAATAAACAATTTTAAATATAAAACACATTGAAATCGTTTATTTACCAGCGGTAAAAGCTATCAAATCATTCAAGGAACACCATGACCGCTGCGGCCAGCCCTGCCCAACCGATACCACCCGCCCCCATCACCCTGCACCGCAACCCCCACGGCCAACTGTGCCTGACGCTGTCCGACGGCAGCCGCCACACCGGCCTGACGCCCGTGCGGGCCTTCCCCATCCACGCGCCGCAGCACGGTATTTCCCTGGTCGGGCAGGACGGCAAGGAAGTGCTGTGGATTGCCCATCTGGACGACCTGAACCCCACCGCCCGCGAACTGCTGGAAGACGCCCTGGCCCAGCGCGAGTTTGCCCCCGTCATCGAGCGCATCGACGCCGTGGACTCCATCTCCGTGCCCAGCCGCTGGCAGGTCGTGACCGACCGGGGCGCCAGCACCCTGGTGCTGAAAGCCGAGGAAGACATCCGCCGCCTGGGGCCGCAGCACCTGCTCATCACCAGCCGCGAAGGCGTGCAGTACCGCATCCCCGACCTGGGCCGGCTCGACCGCGCCTCGCTCAAGCGCATCGAACGTTTTCTCTGAACTTTGCGCCGCCCTGGCCGATATTCCCTACAGGCGATGTAGCCTGGGGAGGTGTAAAAAAACGCAACCGCGCTAAACTTTCCCTCAAACCTGTCGATAAGGCGTACGAGGAACGGTTGTTTTCACCCAAATATTTGATGTAGTTTGAATTTTTCACGAGAGGCGCACCATGCAAATTCCACCACTAGACCGCAATCCCATCGAATGGGCCAACACGCAGGGTGCCAATTTGTATTCCACAGGCGCCTCCGGGCCAGCCGCCGTGCGCCCCATCCATGCCGTAAACGCTGTGGAATCCGTGGACAAGCTGGGTGAGGGCGTCACCGTCAGCATCAAGAACCCGGACAAACCCACCGACAAGAGCGAGCAGGATCTGGACTGGACGACCAAGAAAGAGTTACAGGAAAAATCCTTGAAGGAAATCGAGGAAGAAAAGAACAAGGAACCCCTGTCCAAGCAGCTCATCGAGTTCATCCAGTCCATGTGGCGGGCCAGCGCCATGGCCGTCGAAGCCGCCGAGCAGGCGCAAAAAGCCGACCAGCAGGAGCGCAACATGCTGCAGGTGCGCACCGAACCCCTGACCTACGAAGAACCCAAGGTCAAGCGCACCGGCGGCCTGTAAGGCAGCAGAACCCAAAAAAACCTGACACCCAAAACCAAACCGCAGCGGCCCCGTCACCAGGGCTGCTGCGGTTTTTTTATGTTTTTACGGTTTTTTTACTGCACCGACCCGGGCGCAGAATGACTGGTATCGGTAAACAGCTGGGTGATGTCGATCGGGTCGAACCGGTACTGCGTCCCGCAGTAGTCGCAACCCACTTCCACGCTGCCGCGCTCGGCCACCACGCCGGCCACTTCCTCCTGCCCCAAGCCACGCAGCATGGTCTGCACCCGTTCGCGGCTGCAGGTGCAGGCAAAGTGCGGGCCGTTGGCCCCGGTCTGCGGCACGAAGCGCAGCAGCTTTTCCTCCCAGAACAGGCGCCGCAGGATGGTGTCCACATCCAGACTGAGCAGCTCCTCGCGCTGCAGGCTGGCCGCCAGGGTGGCAATGCGCTGGTAATCCTCATTGCCACCCAGGGCGTCCTGCCCGTCGTCGGCGCTCTCGGTGGCCCCCGCCAGGTTGTCCTGGCCCTTGAGCGGCATCCGCTGGATCAGCAGGCCTGCCGCCACTTGGTCGTTGGCCGCCAGCACCAGGGTGGTGTCCAGCTGCTCGGACTGGTGCATGTAGTGCTGCAATGCCTGCGCCAGGGTTTGCAGGCTGCCGCCCTCGGAGCTTTGCAACGGCACCACGCCCTGGTAGGGCTGCTGGCCGGGCTGGCGCTCCTGCGGGTCCAGGGTGATGGCGCAGCGGCCCTGACCATGCGCATTCACCAGGCTGGCCAGGCTTTGCCCGTCCTCCACGGCGCCGCTGACGCTGGCGGTGGCCCGCAGCGCCAGATTGCTCTGCACCTCGGCCACGGCCACTTTCACCGGGCCGTCGCCAAAAATCTGGAACACCAGGGCGCCGTTGAACTTGATGTTGGACTGCATCAGCACCGCAGCAGCGGTCATCTCGCCGAGCAGCTCGCGCACCGCCGCCGGGTAGGCACCCGTCTCGGTATTGGCCGCGCGGCGCTGCAGGATGGCCTGCCACGCATCGGTCAGGCGCACCACCATGCCGCGCACGGGCAAACCATCAAACAAGAATTTGTGCAGTTCAGACATTGTGTTCCTTTCGCCTACGCCTCAATCCAGCTGGCGCAAGCCGGTTTTAAAACGCCGCGCATTATCCCGGTAGTGCCGGGCGCTGCGGCGCAGTCCTTCGATTTGTTCCTCGGTCAGCATCCGCACGGCCTTGGCGGGGCTGCCCAAAATCATGCTGCCGTCGGGAAATTCCTTGCCCTCCGTCACCAGCGCCCCCGCACCCACCAGGCAGTGTTTACCGATCTTGGCGCCGTTGAGCACCACGGCGCCAATGCCGATCAGGGATTCGTCGCCGATCGTGCAGCCATGCAGCATGGCCTTGTGCCCGACGGTCACGTCGCGCCCGATGGTCAAGGGCTGGCCCACATCCGCATGCAGCACCGTGCCATCCTGGATATTGCTGCCCGCGCCAATGTGCAGGTGATCGGTGTCGCCCCGGGCGACCACGCCGAACCACAGGCTGGCTTCGGCTTCCAGGGTGACCCGGCCAATGGCCTGGGCACTGTCGGCCACCCAGGCCGAATCGGCAATCTGCGGGGCAATGCCATCCAGTTCATAAACCGCCATGATGGTTCTCCTCCATGAGTCTTCTCGGGTTATTACCTACAATTATCGGTATGCAACTTCGACATCATGCCTTGGAGGTTTTGCTCCTGTCCAATCCGCAGGAAAAAGCCCAAGCCGCCATCGCCATGCTGGCCCAAGCGCACCGCTACACGATCGACCCCAAGCTTGCACTGGAATGCAGCGCCCCCCTCGGCCCGCGCTGCTGCCGCATACGGCCGTCGCACGCCGCTCGCCGGCCACCCTGCAGGGCCGGGCCGTGCTGATGCACGCCATTGCCCACATCGAGTTCAACGCCATCAACCTGGCGCTGGACGCCATCTGGCGCTTTGCCGACATGCCCGCCGCGTATTACCTGGACTGGCTGCAGGTGGCCGGGGAAGAGGGCCGGCACTTCATGCTGATCGAAAACTGGCTGCAGACCCACGGCTTTGCCTACGGCGATTTTCCGGCCCACCAGGGGCTGTGGACGATGTGCGAAAAAACCGCGCACGACATCACCGCCCGCATGGCCCTGGTACCGCGCACCCTGGAGGCGCGGGGGCTGGACGCCACCCCGCAGATCCAGCACAAACTGCGCCACATCGGCACGCCCGATGCGCTGGCGGCGGTGGAAATTCTGGATACCATACTGCGCGAAGAAATCGGCCATGTTGCCATCGGCAACCACTGGTACAACTGGTTATGCGGATGCCGGGCGCTGGCCCCGCAGGAACACTACACTGCCCTGGTGCAGCGCTACCAGGCGCCCTGGCCCAAACCTCCCCTGAACACACCGGCACGCAAGGCGGCCGGCTTTACCCAAGAAGAAATACTCTGGCTGGAAATGGGGCCGCCGGCGTGACCATGATGCGCCGGCGCTTCGCCACATTTGTTGCCAATCTACTATGACCACTCGTTCCCCCTCCCTTGAACATTCGCCTGCCCTGATTGCCCGCCAGGCGATTGTGAACAGCGAGAAATCCGTCATCGGCTACGAGCTGTTCAACCGTTCCCGTGCGCCTGCGGAGCACACTGCGGCCTCCGACGTCCTGCTGGTATTTACCGCCCTGTCGCACGCCGGGGCAGAAGACCTTGTCGGCGACAAGCTGCTGTTCGTCAACTGCACCCACGAAAGCCTGGCCGGCGGCCATCTGGAGCTGCTGGACCCGAGCAAGATCGTCCTCGAAATCCAGGACCTGGGCCACAGCGCCAGCGCCGAAGCACACCTGCGCCTGCCCATGCTGCAGACACTCAAGCAGCGCGGCTTTCGGCTGTCCTTCGGGCACTCCGTACTCGAATCGGTCTATGCCAGCTGGCTGCCGCTGGCCGATTTCATCAAGCTGGACCTGACCGTGCTGCCGCGCCAGCAATGGGGCGTGCTGACGCAATACGCACAGAAAAACAGCACCGCGCACATCATCGCCACCAAGATGGAAACCGCCGAGCAGTTTGACCTGCTCCTGCACATGGGGGTCAAGCTCTTCCAGGGCTTCTGGTTTGCCCGGCCTGCGGTTTTCGAAGCCAAGATCCTGGCCCCCCGGCAGGCCAGCCTGGTCGAGCTGATCGGCCTGCTGCGCCGCCAGGCCAGCACCGACGACCTGGAGGATGTCCTCAAGAAAGACGCCGGTCTGGCCTTCAACCTGCTGCGCCTGATCAACTCGGCCAGTTTCGGCATTCAGCGCGAGATCACCTCCTTTCGCCAGGCCGTGCTGCTCATGGGGCTGAAGAAACTCTTTCGCTGGGCCGCCCTGCTGCTGGCCGCCACCAAATACGCCGACACGCCCCCCTCGCTGGGGCAGACCGCCGTAGTGCGTGGCCGCCTGATGGAGCTGCTGGCCGAGGAATTTCTGACCGAAGAAGAAACCGACATGGCCTTCGTCACCGGCATCTTCTCGCTGCTGGACGTGATGCTCTCCATTCCCATCCCCAATGCGCTGCAGCTCATCCACGCCCCGGAGCTGGTCAATCAGGCGCTGCTGCAGCACACCGGTCCGCTGGCCGATTTGCTCACCCTGGCCAAAGCCTGTGAAAACAACGACGACAGCGCCTTCGACGAAGTGGCCGAAAAGCTGGGCCTGACCAACCAGCAAATCAACTGGGCCCACCTGCGTGCCCTGGCCTGGAGCGACAGTGTCGATGGCTGACCCTGACCATACTTGACATTCTACGGCACCCAATCGGGGTACAGTCGGCGCATACCTTCGGAGCCCACAGGCAACTCCTGCGATTCCTTTATTTTTCTGTATGAGCACTACCACCGATTCTCCAACCCCGGCAGCGGCCTCTCCGGAAGCCAACGCCTTCATTGGCCGCCAGGCCATTCTGAACGAGCATCGCGAAGTCTTTGGCTACGAGCTGTTCGACCGCAGCGTGGCGGCCTTTACTGCCGCCAGCGACGCCGCCCTGCTGTTCAACGCCCTGTCCTATGCCGGCGCAGAAGCCCTGGTCGGTAAAAAGCTGGTGTTCATCAACACCACCCACGACGGCCTGGCCGGTGGCCACCTGGAGCTGATCGCGCCGGAAAAAGTGATTCTGGAAATCCCCGCCCTGGCCGAAGGGGCCAACGCCTACGACATTGCCGCGCGGTGCGGGGTGTTCGCCAGCCTGAAAGAGCGTGGCTTTCGCATCGCCTTTGACCAGCACGTTCTGAGCCAGAACTACGCAAGCTGGCTGCCGCTGGCCGATTTCATCAAGCTGGACATGCTCAGCATCCCGGCCCCCCAGTTGCCAGCCATCGTGGGCTTTGCCCAGGCGCACACCAAGGCCCAGGTGGTGGCGGAAAAGGTCGAAACCCAGGAACAGTTCGAGTCCATGAAAGCCCTGGGCGTCAAGCTCTTTCAGGGCTACTGGTTTGCCAAGCCCGACGTGGTGCAGGCCAAGACGGTGCGCCCCAACCAGGCGGTGATCATGCAGTTGCTCAACCTGGTGCGCAACCAGGGCAGCACCAGCGAAATCGAGGACCTGCTGAAAAAAGACCCCGCCCTGTCGTTCAACCTGCTGCGCTTCATCAACTCTGCCGGGTTTGGCCTGTCGGTGGAAGTGACCTCGTTTCGCCACGCGGTGATGATTCTGGGGTTGAAAAAACTCTTTCGCTGGGCCGCGTTGCTGCTGACCACCTCGCGCGGCAGCGATACCGCCCCGGCGATCGGCCAGACGGCGGTGGTGCGTGGCCGCCTGATGGAATTGCTGGCCACCGAGCTGCTGTCCAAGGAGGACACGGACAACGCCTTCATCGTCGGCATGTTCTCGCTGCTCGACTCGATGCTGGGCATTCCGATGGCCGTGGCACTGGAAGTGGTTTCGCTGCCGCAACCCGTGCGGGATGCCTTGCTGCACAAGACCGGGGTATTCGCCCCCTTCCTGGAGCTGACGCTGGCCTGCGAGACAGGGGACGACAGCAACTTCGCCCGTCTGGCCGAGGCGCTGCACCTGTCCAACCACCAAGTCAACTGGGCCCACCTGCAGGCCCTGGCCTGGGCGGAAACCTTCAGCGAAATGGGCTGACTCCCCGCGTTCTTCCCTGCCTACCCACGCGGGTGGTGCCGGGCGTGCAATTGCTGCAACCGGGCACGGGCCACGTGGGTATAAATCTGCGTGGTAGAAATGTCGGCGTGCCCCAGCAGCAGTTGCACCACGCGCAAATCTGCCCCGTGGTTGAGCAGGTGCGTGGCAAACGCATGGCGCAGCGTGTGCGGCGACAGCGGCACGGTAATCCCGGCCTGCGCGGCGTACTTTTTCACCAGCACCCAGAACATGGCCCGCGTCATGGCACTGCCGCGCTGGGTGACAAAGCAGTCGTGGCTGCGTTGGCCGCCCAGAATGGCGGGCCGGCCGTCCTGCACATACTCCTGCAACCAATCCTGCGCCACCTGGCCAAAGGGCACCAGCCGCTCCTTGCTGCCCTTGCCCAGCACGCGCAGCACACCCTGCTGCAGGTCGATGTGCTGCAATGGCAGGCCGACCAGCTCGCTTACGCGCAGGCCGCTGGCGTAGAGCAGCTCCAGCATGGCGCGGTCACGCAGTCCCAGGGGCGTGCCGACCTCCGGGGCCGCCAGCAACTGTTCCACCTGCGCTTCGCTCAAGACCTGGGGCACGCGCGGCGGCCGCTTGGCGGCCAGCAGCCCCAGGGTCGGATCGTGGTGCAGCCGCCCTTCGCGCAGCGCCCAGTGGTAATAGCGGCGCAGCACGCTCAGGCCCCGGTTGCTGGACGTGGCCTTGGCCCCCTGGGCATGGCGCTCGGCCTGCCAGGCTTGCAGGTGGGCCGTTTGCGCGGCATCCAGCGCAAGCCCCCGGGCCGCAAGAAAACGGGCGCAGGCGCCGGCATCGCGCCGGTAGGCCTGCAAGGTGTTTTCCGCCAGACCGTCCTCCAGCAGCAAGGCTTGCAGAAAGGCATCCAGTGCGGCCCAACTGGCGGCCAGTGCTGCGTTGTCGTGTTCTTCCATAACGGCGCTATTGTGGCCCGCTATGATCCCCGCCATGCAGTACGTAACCTTGCTTTTCCCCGATTTTTTCCTGATCGTGCTGGGCTATGTGCTGTGCCGCTGGACGCCGTTGAACCGCAGCGTCTGGCAGAGCGTGGAGATGCTGGTGTACTACCTGCTGTTTCCGGTGATGCTGTTCACCTCCATCGCGCAAAGCACGCTGGACTGGGCCGCCACCTCGCAACTGGTGCTGGCCGGTTTGCTGTGCGCGGGCGGCGGCGTGGCCCTGGCGTACAGCCTGCCGTACTGGCCGCTGCTGGGCCGGCGCATCGACCGGCGTGAACATGCCGCCAGTGCGCAAATTGCCTTTCGCTTCAACTCTTTCATCGGCCTGGCGCTGGCCCAGCGCCTGGGCGGCGCCCAGGGGTTGCTGCTCATGTCGGTGCTGATCGGTTTTTGCGTGCCGCTGATGAACGTGGCCGCCGTCTGGCCGATGGCCCGCAGCGGCGGGCATCAGCTGGCGCGACAGTTGCTGCGCAATCCGCTCATCCTCGCCACCAGCAGCGGTCTGGCGGCCAATGCACTGGGCTGGCACCTGCCGGAACTGCTGCACGCCCCGGCCAGCCGCATCGGCGCGGCGGCCATTGCCATGGGGCTGATGTGCGCGGGTGCGGGGATGCGCCTGGGCTTGCTCGGGCACGCCTGGCGGCTCAGTGGCGGGGTGCTGGCGATTCGCCACCTGCTGCTGCCGCTGATCGCCTTCGGCACCGCCTGGGCCTTGCACCTGTCCAGCGAGCAGGCGCTGGTGCTGCTGGTGTTCAATGCCCTGCCCGCGTCCTCGACCTGCTACGTGCTGGCGGCGCAAATGGGCTTCAACGGCGGCTATGTGGCGATGCTGGTGACGCTCTCCACGGCCCTGGCGGCGCTGAGTCTGCCTTTGGCCATGGCCCTGGTGCAGTATTTATAAGTGAGCATTTTCCGCTGATTCATCCTGGTTTTCAATATCTTTTTATATTGAAACCAATGCAATACCAGCGGTAGAAGCTATCGATTCAATAGCATCGACTGCGCCAGCGCCCACTGCACATGCTCGCGCACCAGCTCGCTGGGATCGTCCCGGCGCGTGTGCAGCGTAGCCGCGATGGCCTGCGCCGTGGCGGCATCCCCGGCGCTGCGCAGGGCATTGCCCAGCGCCACGGCGATGTTGCGCAGCCATTTTTCGTGGCCGATGCGCCGGATGGGGCTGCCTTCGGTGCGGCGCAGGAAGGTCGCCTCGTCCCAGGCGAAGAGTTCGGCCAGGCCCACGTCCTGCATCCCCGGGCGCACGTCGAAATCGGCCAGCACGCTAGGCTGGGCGAACTTGTTCCAGGGGCAGGCCAGCTGGCAGTCGTCGCAGCCGTAGATGCGGTTGGCCAT
>JAHRXD010000188.1 GCA_019104825.1 Comamonas sp. | reverse complement strand
CGTTGCAAATCCTCGCCATAGCACCGCTATGGCTGCGGTTTGCGCCTAGCAGCCCATCCCGATCCGCAGCACCCACTGGGCTGCGTGATCCGTGCAGAGCATCCCTACCCTGCAGTCGGGCGTGGGCTGGCCGCCTGGGTGCGCAGGAATGCTTCGTCCTGCGCCGTCAAACGCCCCTGGTTGCGAGCCTGCTGCAACAGCTCTGGCCGCTGGCGGGCTGTCAGCAACAGGCTTTGCTCGCGCCGCCAGCGTTCGATCTGCGCGTGGTGGCCCGACAGCAGGGCTGCCGGCACGCCCTGGCCCTGCCAGACTTCGGGGCGGGTGTAGTGCGGGCAGTCCAGCAGGCCGTCCAGCGCCGGGTTGAAGCTGTCCTGCTGGAAGCTGCCGGCATCGTGCAACACCCCGGGTTGCAGGCGCGTGACCGCATCGAGCAGCACCAGCGCGGCCAGTTCGCCGCCGGACAGGACGAAATCGCCCAGGCTGATCTGGTGTGTGACGTTGGCGTCGATAAAGCGCTGGTCCATGCCCTCGTAGCGCCCGCACAGCAAAATCGCCCCGGCACCCACGGCCCACTGTGCCACGGCAGCGTGGTGCAAAACCTGGCCGATGGGGGAGAACAGCACCACCGGGGCGGCAGCCGTTTCGCCCGCCTGCGCCCGGTCTTGCCGGGCGGCGTTCAGGCAGCGCTGCAAGGGTTCGGCCAGCATGACCATGCCGGGGCCGCCGCCGAAGGGGCGGTCATCGACGCGGCGGTAGTTGCCTTCGGCAAAGTCGCGCGGGTTCCACAGCCGCACCTGCACCTGCCCGCTGGCAAAGGCGCGGCGCGTGACCCCGTTGTCCAGGAACGGGGCGAACATCTGCGGAAACAGGGTCAGGATGTCGAAGCGCATGGCCGGGCCGGGGATGTGGCGTCAGTGTCAGTAATCGGGCTGCCAGTCGGCCACGATGGTCTTGCCGGGCAGATCGACGCTGTCGATGTAGGCATCGACGAAGGGAATCATGCGTTCCACGGGCTTGCCGTCCACTTCCTGCTCCAGCACCAGCACGGTTTGCGGGCCGGTGGCCAGCAGGTCTTTGACCACGCCCAGGGCGATGCCTTCGCGGTTGCGCACCTGCAGGCCCAGCAGGTCGATCCAGTAATACTCGCCATCTTCCGCCTGGGGAAAATGCTCGCGGGCCACAAAGATGCGGGCGCCGCGCAGTGCTTCGGCCTGATTGCGGCTGGCAACTTCCGGGCTGGTGGCTACCAGCCCATCGCCATGCCAGCGGATTTGCTTGACGGGCAGCGCGACGGTGCCGGTGAAGGTTTTGGCGCCTTTTTCTGCCGGTTGCAAGAACCATTGCGGGGCGGCCATCAGGGCTTGCGGATCGGCGCTGAAGGCGATGACTTTGAACCAGCCTTTGACGCCCCAGGCATCGGCGATGCGCCCGACTTCGATGGCATCGCTGGGCAGGTCGGTGGCAGGGAGCAGGGGCAACTCGTGCATGGTCGGAAACAATGGAATCGATAAAAAAAGGCTCCGTCAGACTTGCTAACGGAGCCCGGCTTGCGGCAGCAGCGCAGTTTAGGCAGCGACCTTGGCAGCAGCTTGCTTGATCAGGCGCTCGGCAGTGTCCGACGCCTGGGCGCCGACGCTCTTCCAGTAAGCCACGCGATCCAGCGCCAGGCGCAGGCCTTCTTCAGCGCCACGGGCGTTGGGGTTGTAGAAGCCCAGACGCTCGATGAAGGCGCCGTCGCGACGCACGCGCTTGTCGGCAGCAACGATGTTGAAGAACGGACGGGCCTTGGAGCCGCTGCGGGAGAGTCGAATGACGACCATGGTTATTCCTTCGGGTGGTTGCAGTTGCACTGCAGTTGATTTTTCACGACGTTTGAGACACGCGACATGGCCACCCGGCCAGCGACACGCCGAAAGCGCGTGATTATACAGAAAATAAGAAAACCGGTTTGAGGATAAAAAGAGAGCTGCTTGCGCTTGATTTGCAAGGATTACAGAATGAAAACAACCTGAAATCCTTATGTGAAAAGCGGAAGCAGCTTCTTTTTTAATAAAGCTGCAGACTGATCCAGTACGCCACGGCAGCGACCAGGGCACTGGCCGGAATCGTCAGGAACCAGGCCCAGACGATGTTGCCTGCCACGCCCCAGCGCACGGCGCTGGCCCGCTGGGTGGAGCCGACGCCGACGATGGCCCCGGTGATGGTGTGCGTGGTCGATACCGGTACGCCCAGGACGGTGGCAACGAACAGGGTGATGGCCCCGCCCGATTCGGCGCAGAAGCCGCCCACGGGCTTGAGCTTGGTGATCTTCTGGCCCATGGTCTTCACGATGCGCCAGCCGCCGAACATGGTGCCGCAGCCAATGGCGGCGTAGCAGCTGACGATGACCCAGGTCGGCGGCACGCCGTCGCTGACGGAGGCATAGCCCGTGGCGATCAGCAGCAGCCAGATGATGCCGATGGTCTTCTGCGCATCGTTGCCCCCGTGGCCCAGGGAGTAGGCCCCGGCGGAAACCAGTTGCAGTTTGCGGAACAGGCCGTCGACATTGCCGGGGCTGGAGCGGCGGAAGATCCAGGCGACGATGACCATCATCATCGAGCCGAGCAGAAAGCCCAGCAGCGGCGAGATGACGATGAACGCCACGGTCTTCAGAATCCCGCTGGCGATCAGCGCACTGAAGCCGCCTTTGGCCAGCCCGGCGCCGACCAGGCCGCCGATCAGGGCGTGCGAGGAACTGGACGGGATGCCGTAGTACCAGGTGATGAGGTTCCACACGATGGCCCCCACCAGGGCGCCGAAGACGACGTGGGTGCCGACCATGTCGGCCTCGATGATGCCTTTGCCGACGGTGGCGGCCACGCTGAGGTGAAACACGAAGACCGCAGCGACGTTGAAGAATGCGGCAAAAAGCACCGCATGGGACGGTTTGAGCACGCCGGTGGAGACGACGGTGGCAATCGAGTTGGCGGCGTCATGAAACCCGTTCATGAAGTCGAACACCAAGGCCATTGCCACCAGCAGGATCACCACCCACAGGGCAGCTTGTACGGGTTCCATGGTCAGGAATTTCTTTTTTGTGCGGGAAAAAATCAGGAGTTTTCGAGGACGATGCCTTCAACCACATTGGCCACGTCTTCGCACTTGTCGGTGACCGACTCCATCAGCTCGTAGAGTACCTTGAGCTTGAGCAGCTCGCGCATGTCCTGCTCTTCGCGGAACAGCTTGCTCACGGCGGAGCGCAGCACGCGGTCGGCATCGGATTCGACAATATCGATCTCGTTGCACAGCTTGAGTGCGGCTTCGGCGGTCTTGGCATCGCTGATGCGGTGCAGCAGCTTGACGACGTCACGCACCCGTTCGCAGCAGCGCATGTTCAATTCGGTCAGTTGCACGACTTCGGGGGTCATGACGCGCACGTCGTACAGAAACATGGTGTCGGCGCAGTCCTGGATCAGGTCGGCCACGTCGTCCATGGTGTTGATCAGCCCGTGGATGTGCTCGCGGTCCAGCGGCGTGATGAAGGTCTGGTGCAGGGTGCGGTTGACCTCGTCGGTGACGCGGTCGGCTGCCTGCTCGGCTTCATCGACGGCCTGGTTGAATTTTTCGCGCAGTGCCACGTCCCCGTAATTGGCAACCAATTCAGAGAAGGCTTGCGCTGCTTCCACGATGCGCTGGGCATGCTGGTTGAACATTTCGAAAAAATTGCCTTCGCGCGGCAATAACTTGCCAAACAGCATGAACGCTCCTTCGGATGGATTGCGTAAGACATTGAACCCGGTGTGCCCTTCACGCATGAAGCACACCGGTCACGTTTGCACCGCCGTGCCAGCGCCATGAATCACCTGCGCTGGCACCAACGGCCCGGATATATAGCCAGGCCCGCACGATGTGCGGGCCCGCCAAGTGCCGCAATTTTCCACGACAGCGGTGCCTCCCCCGGGAAGCTGCCTAGGCATAACCCTAGGACAACGTGGAAAAGCGGTTCGGAAAAAACTGGGTTTTCGGGAGTTTTTTTCTAGAAATCAAAAACTTAGAGTTTTGATGCGAAAAAGTTGATGTTTTTTCATTACTTGTTGTTTCATCGCAACGAGGCACACAAGCCATGCCAAAGCGCGAAGCCCCTCTCCCTGCTTTCACTCTTGCGCAAGGTCTTGCTGCGCCTGGACATTGCGCTGGCGCAGCGCCTGCAGTTTCTCGCCAATCTTGATTTCCAGCCCGCGCGGCACGGGCTCGTACAGCATGGGCCGCTCCAGCCCCTCGGGAAAATAATTTTCGCCGGCGGCAAAGCCATCGGGCTCGTCGTGCGCGTAGCGGTAGCCCTTGCCGTAGTCCAGCTGCTGCATCAACCTGGTCGGTGCATTGCGCAAATGCAGCGGCACCGGGCGGCTGCCGTCGCCCTGCACCAGGGCGCGGGCGCGTTTGTAGGCCACATAGCCGGCATTGCTCTTGGGGGCCGCTGCCAGGTACAGCACGGCCTGCGCCAGGGCCAGTTCGCCCTCGGGGCTGCCCAGGCGCTCGTAGGTCAGTGCCGCCTCGTTGGTGATCTGCAGGGCCCGGGGGTCGGCCAGGCCGATGTCCTCCCAGGCCATGCGCACGATGCGCCGGGCCAGGTATTTGGGGTCGGCTCCGCCGTCCAGCATGCGTACCAGCCAATACAGCGCCGCGTCCGGGTCGGAGCCGCGCACGCTTTTGTGCAGGGCGCTGATGGTGTCGTAGAACTGCTCGCCGCCCTTGTCGTAGCGGCGCAGCTGCTGGCCCAGCACCTGTTGCAGCCAGTCCGTGGTGATGGGCGCAATGCCTGCTTGCTGGGCACTGGTTGCCAGCGTCTCCAGCGTATTGAGCAGCCGCCGCGCATCGCCATCGGCATAGGCCACGAGCGTCTGCACGGCATCCGGCTCGATTGCCGGCAGCGCCTGCACGGCCTGCGCCTTGGCGACGATTTGCTCCAGGTCCTGCGTCGTCAAAGCCTGCAGGACGTACACCACCGAGCGCGAGAGCAAGGCGGAATTGACCTCGAACGACGGGTTTTCCGTGGTTGCCCCGACAAAGGTGAACAGCCCGCTTTCCACATGCGGCAAAAAGGCGTCCTGCTGGCTTTTGTTGAAGCGATGCACCTCGTCGACGAACACAATCGTGCGCTGCGGCATCAGGCCCGTGGCGACGGCCTGGGCCTGTTCCACCGCTTCGCGGATTTCCTTGACGCCGCCCAGCACCGCGCTGATGGCGATGAACTGCGCATCGAAGGCATCGGCCATCAGCCGGGCAATCGTCGTTTTGCCCACCCCGGGCGGGCCCCACAGGATGCAGCTGTGCGGCCGCCCGGACTCGAACGCCAGGCGCAGCGGCATCCCCGGCCCCAGCACATGCTGCTGGCCGATCACGTCGGCCAGGGAATGCGGGCGCAAGCGTTCGGCCAGCGGTGGGTGGGATGACGGGGAAATGTGGTTCATAGGTGACTCATAACGCATCCAGCGGGCTTTGCACGCCGCGCCCGCCCTTGTTTAAAACATGGGTGTAAATCATGGTGGTGCTCACATCCTTGTGGCCCAGCAGTTCCTGCACCGTGCGGATGTCGTAGCCCGCTTGCAGCATGTGGGTGGCAAAAGAATGTCGCAGCACATGCGGCGTGCAGGGCTTGTCTATCTCCGCGCGGCGTGCAGCTAAAGCCACCGCCTTCTGCACCGATTGCTCCAGCAAGTGATGGCGCCGCTCCACCCCCGAGCGCGGATCGACCGACCGCACCGTGCTGGGAAACACATACTGCCAGCCCCAGGCCGTGGCGGCGTTCGGGTACTTCACGGCCAGCGCATCGGGCAGCCAGACAGCGCCCAGCCCCGCATCCAAATCCTTGCGGTGCAGCGTGCGGGCACGCTCCATCTGCTCGCGCAGCGGGGCGATTAGGTTCTCGGGTAGCACCGTCACCCGGTCTTTGTTGCCCTTGCCCTGGCGCACGATCAGCTCGCGCCGCTCAAACTCCACATCCTTCACCCGCAGGCGCAGCGCCTCCAGAATCCGCATGCCCGTGCCGTACAGCAGCGATGCCACCAGCCACTGCGTGCCATTGAGTTGCAGCAGCAGCTCGCGCACCTCGCGCTGCGTCAGCACCACCGGCAGGCGACGCGCCTTCTTGGCGGAAACCACCTCGTCCAGCCAAGGCAAGTCTTGCTGCAACACCTCTTTATAAAGAAACAGAATCGCCGCCTTGGCCTGGTTCTGCGTGGAAGCGGCCACATTGCGTTCCACCGCCAGATGCGTCAAAAACGCCGTAACCTCCACCGCCCCCATCTCGCGCGGATGGCGCTTGCCATGAAACAGAATGAAGCGCCGCGCCCAATCCACATAAGCCTGCTCGGTGCGGATCGAATAGTGCAGCACCCGGATGCGCTGGCGCAGCAAATCGAGCAACCGGGGCGGCTGCGGCGCAGCGGGGGTGGGTGAAACGGGTAGCACATCCATCAGCAGAATTTTAGGCGGCCTAAACAGGCAAGCGATCAGCGCAAGCTCGTAGCAGCAGTGCATACTGCATGCTTGACTTAGGCCGCACCAGTTTTGTAGGATGCGGCGCTCTAATTCTAGTTAGGTAATAAATATGTCACCCAGCCAATTGTTAACACTCATTGCTACAACTGTCGGGTTTGTTTCTTCCTGCTGTTTTGCCTATGGCTCTTTCCGCACTACCGCTGCCGATGTTGTCGAACAAACAACGAGAACGTGGAGGCCAAATGAAGCTGAGGCTAAATCAATAATTTCTCAATCAGCACAGTACCAAGTTGGCTCGCTACTTCTTGTCGCCTACTTTGTTCTGTCAATTGCGGCAACTCAAGCAAGCGCAGCCAGTCTGCAATGGCAGTATCTAGCTCAAGTTTCTTCCTGGCATATTGTTCTTGCCGCGCTTGTTCCATCAGGAGTCGTTGCTGCTTTAGCAATCTGTGCTCTCGAAAGGTCAAGAGCAGCAGCGGTACAGAAACTACGCCAACAATAGTGAATACCATGAGTTCGATCACCGTGAAAAACTCCTACCCCGTCCGGTTGTTACCTAACATCACAATCCACCGGACCTCCGGCAAGCTGCGCTTGCCTGCGTCCGGTGATTTTCAACGTTAGAAGGGGATGGAGGTATGTGGGCTTCCATAGTCCAGTTTTGGCAGAACAACAGTGCGAACATTGTTGTTTCGCTTTTAGTTGGATTTGTTTTCTTTGTGCTCGGTCCGATCGGCTTGTGGTTCTCCGGCAAGAAAATCCGACGTGAGCGATCCCGAAAAGCCAAAGATGTACTGATCGACTTGCTGGAGGGCATGATTGTTAACCACGCCCCCATCGATGAAACGAAGTTGCGTGCTTTATTTCGGTCCGTAGAGCGCGAGATAGATGTAGATCTTTCGGGTGACTATCACATAGACCACTGGCTTGGAGATGTGGCGCTTCGCTTTGAGCGAAGTCGACATCTGAGTCCAAACCAGAAACAAGATTACTATGAGGTCGTCCGGGCGCTCGCGGACGAGCTGCAGTCTAAGACCCAGAAAAAGCCCGCTTTGGAGGTTCCACGAAAGTACGAGTCTGTGCTGAATGATCTGAAGTCGTCAATATCAAGCGGCAACCTTGAAATCGCGGCATCCGCCGCAGAGGAGTTAGAGAGAACCATGCTTGCTAGGGAGCGCAGCCATGACCCTCTACTCAATATTTTCCGGGTCTATCATCGAATGTATCAACGTAGCCCAGTGACTTTTGTGGCGGCGCTAGTCGTAGTAACGATTGTCTACATTGTGATTCTCGTTCGGTACCTTCCCAAAGTCCCCTTCTAACAATTAATTCAAGCCGACGCCGCTTCGCGGCGCGGCTTAATTCGTTAGGCCCATGAAAGAAGCAACATGCAGAACGAACTTGAACATCAGGCAGCAGCGTATGTGGGTCAGCTCATTTTTGCGTTTTCTCGGCTGGACTTTTTGCTTGCGCTAGCCCTACGAAACCTCACACCAACTCAATCTCCGGGAAAGCTCAACCCACTGATTGAGCGACTTGGCTTTAAAGATAGGCTCGATTGCCTTCAAGAAATGGTCAACGACACGGACGCATTGACCACTCAAGCGGTTCAAACGTTCCATGCTTGGCAAAACAGGGCTGACAAATTACGCATGACTCGGAACGCCTTTGTTCACGGTCGCTGGGGAATGCAAACTCGCGATACGCTCTTCAACGCATCGAGCAAACTGGGTAAATCCCTATCTGGCGAAGCCAAGCTCTTCACCATTGAGGAACTTAAAGCAGAGGCAAGCCTCGCCACGCAAGTACTCAACGAATTCGACGAGTGGCATAGGAAGAACGTGATTAAGCAATGAAGAAAATTTCATCCAGCAGTGGCCTAACTGGTTGTTCAACAGGACGTCCACCAGCTTCGCTGGCGGCCGCCTGTTAACGCAGGCGTTAGCTGCTACAAGCAGCACTTGCGCCATCGTATGCACTGACGTACGACTAGACTCCAGCCTCTGGAGTACCGACCAATGATCATCCTCACCGCCAGCGAAGCCCGGCCCACCCATATCGCCTCATGGATCAGGTCGCGCAATCGCACCGCCCAATCCTCATCTCAGGCAAGCGCAGCAATGCCGTACTGGTCACCGCTGGTCTGATCTGTTCAAAGCATCTTTGGCATTACGCCTGGCGCTTTCTACACTTAGGGCCATGGATGCCTTGTATTTCACCCCGCCAGAGCAAGACCTGGACACCCTGCTGGGCCGCGTGCGCTCCTGCGCCCTGTGCGCCGCACACCTGCCGCTGGGCCCGCGCCCGGTGCTGCAAGCGGGCCGCAGCGCCCGTATCCTGATTGCCGGGCAGGCGCCGGGGCGCAAAGTCCACGCCAGCGGCATTCCGTTCGACGATGCCAGCGGCCGACGCCTGCGTGCCTGGCTGGGCCTGACGCCCGCGCAGTTTTACGATCCGCATCTGGTGGCGTTGGTGCCCATGGGCTTTTGCTACCCCGGCACCGGCACGTCGGGCGATTTGCCGCCGCGCCCCGAATGCGCCCCCACCTGGCGCCAGCCGCTGCTGGAGCGGATGCCGCAGGTGGCGCTGACCATCGTGCTGGGCCAGTACGCCCTGGCCTGGCACCTGCCCTGGGCGCCGCGCAACATCACCCAGATGGTCGAACAACTGCGCGGCAAGGGCTTGGCCGAACTGCCCGATACCATCGTCCTGCCCCACCCCAGCCCGCGCAACAACGGCTGGCTGCGGCGCCACCCCTGGCTGGAGGCGCAGGTGCTGCCCTTGCTGCGCCAGCGCGTGGCCCGGTTGCTGGCCAGCCCGGCTTGCCCCACCGCCCCCGACGGGGGATGATGACCAGGTTTTTTCACCCAGGAGGTTTTTATGAGCGTCAAACTTGCAGTGGTCTATTACTCCACCTATGGCACCAACTACCAGATGGCCAGCATCGCTGCCGAAGCGGCCAAGGCCGCTGGCGCGGAAGTGCGCCTGTTGAAAGTTGCGGAAACGGTTCCTGCTGCGGTGGTGGAGGGGCAAGCGGCCTGGAAAGCCCAGGCCGACGCCATGGCCCATATCCCCACCGCCACGGTGGCCGACATGGAATGGGCCAACGCCTATCTGTTCAGCGCCCCCACGCGCTTTGGCGGGATGGCCAGCCAGATGCGGGCCTTCATCGATACGCTGGGCGGCTTCTGGGCCAAGGGCGGTCTGGCGAACAAGGCGGTGTCGGCCATGACCTCGGCGCAGAACGCGCATGGCGGGCAGGAATCGACGCTGCTGACCTTCTATTACACGGCGATGCACTGGGGCAGCATCATCGTGGCCCCGGGGTTTACCGATCCGGCGATCTTTAAGACCGGCGGCAATCCTTACGGATACAGCCATACCCAGGGGGCGGAATTTACGCCCGAGGTGCAGGCTTCGATCGGGCACCAGGCGAAACGGCTGGTGGACGTGGCCGGAAAGCTGGCCCGGTAACGAAACTGTTAAGAAAAATAGCTACTCCCGCTTGTTATTGTTTGATTTCGAGGTGTTTTATCCTTGAAATTCAATGAATAAAAGCGGGAGTAGCTATTTTTTTTAATTCTCCCGCCCAATCTCCGGCCAGCGCTGGTGCAGCACGATCCATGAGATCAGGCCGATCAGCATCAGCCCCAGTGAGGCGCTGGCCAGCGCGATGGCCGAGTGCATGACCAGCGGTGCCAGCAGCCCGGCGACCAGTCCGTTGGCGGTGGAGCCGACCACCGCCTGCAGGGACGAGGCCATGCCCCGGCGCTGCGGGAACAAATCCAGCACCAGCAGGGTGACGACCGGCACCATCAGCGCCCAGCCGAAGGAAAAAATCGCAATCGGCAGCATGGCCCAGCCGGGATGCAGGGGCAGCAGC
>JAHRXD010000015.1 GCA_019104825.1 Comamonas sp. | reverse complement strand
CAGGGCGGGTCGAAGACCAGGTTCACGGTAATGTCCTCGACCTTGGGCAGGGCCAGCACCTTGTCGCAGACTTCGTTGGCAATGGCTTCGCCCATGCCGCAGCCGGGGGCGGTGAGGGTCATGTCGATGGTCACGCGCACGTCGCCGTGGGCGTCGATGGGTTCGACCTCGCAGCGGTAGACCAGCCCCAGGTCGACGATGTTCACCGGGATTTCCGGGTCGTAGCAGGTGCGCAGCGTTTCCCAGATGAGCGGTTCGATTTCGGCCGTCGAGACGTTCTCGGGCACGACGATGCTTTCGGGCGGCTCCTTGCCGATGGCGTCGGCATCTTCGCCGCGCAGGCGCACGAGCTGGCCTTCCACGACCAGGGTGAAGGAGCTGCCCAGCGCCTGGGTGATCTGTGCCAGCTGTCCTTCGTGCAGTTCGAAGGGCTGGCCGCTGGGAATGGTTTCGACGGTGACGCTGCGACGTACCAGCACGTCCTCGCGTTGGCGGCGGTTCATCATGCGGCACCCCCTTCGGTTGCGGGGATGCCGTCTTCGGTGCTGGCGGCGTCCTGGTTGCCTGCAATGGCGTGCATCAGGGCGTGCCAGCCGAGCAGGGCGCATTTGATGCGGCTGGGGTATTGGCGCACGCCCGCCAGGCTGACCAGTTTGCCCAGGGGGGCTTCTTCCGGATCTTCCTCGCCGGTCAGCACGGCGCGGAAGTGCTTTTGCAGTTCCTGGGCGACGGCCACGTCCCGGCCTTTGACGGCCTCGGTCATCATCGAGGTGGAGGCCATGCAGATGGCGCAACCCTGGCCGCTGAAGCGGATGTCCTGCACGGTGCTGCCGTCCAGCAGCAGTTCGACGGCCACGCGGTCGCCGCAGGATGGATTGGTGCCCTGGGCCTGGTGGCTGGGGTGTTCCAGGTGGCCGAAATTGCGTGGCGCACGTTTGTGCTCCAGCACGACTTCCTGGTAGAGATCGTTTTCTACAGAACTCATCGCAAAACTTTCAGTGCATGGGCGACGCCGTCGATCAGGCGGGCCACCTCTGCTTCGGTGTTGTACAGGGCAAACGAGGCACGGGTGGTCGGCCCCAGCCCTAAATGGTTGTGCAGCGGCTCGGCGCAGTGGTGGCCGGTGCGCACGGCGATGCCGCGCTCGTCCAGCAGGGTGCCGATGTCGTGCGGATGCACATCCTGCACAACAAAGGAAACCAACGCTGCCTGTGGGGACTGGGCCGCAAAGACGGTGACGCCGTCCAGCGCCTGCAGCCCCGCCACGGTCTGGGCACGCAGATGGTGGAGGTGGGCATCGATGCGGCTGCGGCCTACTTGTTCAATGAAACGGGCCGCGGCCGCCAGGCCGACGGCACCGGTCACGTTGGGCGTGCCGCCTTCCAGGCGGGTGGGGATGGCAGCGTAGCCCGCGCGGTCGTACTCGACCCATTCGACCATATCGCCGCCCAGGCGCAGGGGATACAAAAGTTCCAGCGCCTTGCGCTTGCCAGCCAAGCCGCCGGTGCCCATCGGGCCGTACATCTTGTGGCCGGAAAAAGCCAGGTAATCGCAGTCCAGATCGGCCATGGCCGGCATGGTGTGGCCCACGGCCTGGGCGGCGTCCAGCACCGTCAGCGCCCCGGCCTGCTTGGCCAGGGTGAGCATGGCCTCATACGGCGGACGCTCGCCGGTGGCGTTGGCCCCGGCGGTCAGGGCCAACACGCGGGTTTTGTCGCCGATAAGGGCTTGCAAGTCCTCGATGTGCAGGCAGCCCTGCGCATCGGGCATCAGCACGCGCAGTTTGGCGCCGGTCATGCGGGCAGCCTGTTGCCAGGGCACCAGGTTGGCGTGGTGTTCCAGGCCGCTGACGATGATTTCATCGCCCGGGCGCAGCCAGGCTTTGTCCGGGCCGGCGGCCCACAGCCCCTGGGCGACGGTGTTCAGCGCTTCGGTGGTGCCGCTGGTGAAGGCCAGCTCATGCTCCTTGCCGGCACCGATGAAGGTTTTCAGCGTGGTGCGGGCGGCCTCGAAGGCGTCGGTGGCGCGTTGGCTCAGGGTGTGCACGCCCCGGTGGATGTTGGCGCGGTCGTGCTGCTCGAAGTCGAGCATGGCCTGCTGTACCGGCAGCGGGGTTTGCGTGGTGGCGGCGTTGTCCAGGTAGGCCAGGGGCTGGCCCTTGACCTGCTGTTGCAGCACGGGAAACAGGCTGCGCAGCAATGCAGGCTGGAGCAGGGGGGACTCTGCGGCGGTCATACCTCGTCCTTGGTCAAGTGGGCGGTGATGGCCTGGGCCAGCCAGTCGCCTTCCAGCCACTGGGTGAGCAGGGCGCTGGCGCTGTCTTCGTCGCCTTCGATGCCGGGCAGGGCGCGTTCCAGCAGGGCGCGGGCCTTGCCTTCGATGATCAGGCGCCGCGCCGTGGCCGGGTCAAGGCCGCGTTGCTGGGCGTAGAACAGGGCATCTTCCGGCAAGGCGCCCCAGGTGGCGCCGTGAACGGCGGCGACCTGATCGTGCAGGATTTCCAGGTGCGGGCGCAGGATCAGGCGCGGCTGGCCGTCCAGCGCGATGCCCCACAGGCGCTGGTGGACGTTGGCGTCCTGCGCACCAGGGGCGATGTAGGTAAAGGCATTCGCCACGCTGCGGGACTTGCCGCTGGCCAGGGCCAGCATTTGCACGTGGCTGTCGGTATCGGGCGCGTTGTGGCGGGTGTAGACCTGCTGATCCACGTTCAGGCTGCCGGTGATCAGCAGGCCCGCATGGCGCACCTGGGCGCCGGGGCCGTGCAGATCGACGTCGCTGCGCTGCAACTGGTAGGCGCAGCCGCTGGTGCATAGCGCCTGGTGGTAGCGGGCGTGGCCTTGGATGGACACGCTCTGCGTATGCGCGAGGTGGTCGTCCGCGTGGACGTCGGCAATGCGCAGGTGTTGCAGCACGGCACCTTCCCCCAGGTCAATGTGCATGTGCAGGTTTTGCGTGATCTGTGCCAGATCGGTCCCACGGCTGTGGGTGTGCAGCAGCAGGCAGCGGGCACCGGGGGCCACGTCCAGCACCAGCAGGGGCGCGTCCACGGCGTTGTGGGCGGTGTGATGAATGTGCAGGCGCACGGGCGTTGCATCGGCGCTGGCCGCCACCTGCACGCGCACGCCCTGGCGGCACAGGGCGCGGTGCGCCCAGGCGAAGGGGGCCGCTTCGCCGTCAGGGGCAGGCAGGTCGGCAAACAGGGCCTGGCGCTCGGTGGCGTCCAGGGCGCTGAGTTGCTGCACTTTGACGCTTGCCGCACCGCTTTGCACGGTCACTTGCCAGTCCTGCTGTGTTGCAGGGGCGGCGGCCGGGTTGCCCAGCCATGCTTCCAGTGCCGGCGGGGGCAGGTGGTGGAAGGCTTCGCTGTGGCGGGCGATCCAGCCGAGCGTTTGCAGGCGCTCCTGGGCGTGGGGGATATCGAGGATGTCGCTCATGCCGGCCACCTCAAGCGTTGGCGCGGGCAAAGCCGGTTTCCGCGATGCTGCGGGCCAGGGCCAGGTCGCCGCTTTCGGCGATGCGGCCTTGATCCAGGCGCAGCACCTGGTCGGGCTGCAGGGATTCGATCATTTGCAGGTAGTGCGAGACGACGATGAACGCCGTGCCCTGGGCACGCATCCGTTGCACCAGTTCGACCACGGCCCGCACGCCGTCCACGTCCAGGCCGGAGTCGATTTCGTCCAGCAGGGCCACGCGGGGCTGGAGCAGGGTCAGTTGCAGCAGCTCGTTGCGCTTGCGCTCGCCGCCGGAGAAGCCTTCATTCACCGGGCGGCCCAGCATGGCGGCGGGCATGCCCAGCCCCTTCGCGCCTTGTTTGGCGCTGTTCAGGAAGTCGAAGGCATCCAGCGGCGTTTCACCGCGCGACTCGCGCACGGCGTTCAGGGCGGTGCGGATGAACAGGTTGTTCTTGACGCCGGGGATGTCCGGAGGCGATTGGAAGGACAGGAAAAAGCCGGCCCGGGCGCGTTCGTGCGCAGGCAGTTGCACCAGGTCCTTGCCGTTCAACAGCGCCTGTCCGGCGGTGACGTGGTAGCTGGGGTGGCCTGCCAGGGCCATGCCCAGGGTGCTTTTGCCGCTGCCGTTGGCCCCCATCAGCACGATCAGGCTGCCGGGCTGCACATCCAGCGATACCGATTGCAGCACGGTGCGCTCGCCAATTTCCACGCGCAGGTCACGCACTTGTAGGACGGGGGTGGTTGTGGTCATGAAACTTCCTTGAATCTTGAATTTGATAGCTTTAACCGCTTGCCTGGCAAGCGTTTGAGTGCAATTTTGTGCGTATTTAACCGACCGCGCCTTCCAGCGAGACGGCCAGCAGGGCCTTGGCCTCCAGGGCAAATTCCATCGGCAGTTCTTCGAGTACGGCCTGACAGAAACCGCCGACGATGAGGGAGGTGGCCTCTTCCGGGTCGATGCCGCGCTGCTGGCAATAGAACAGACGCTCTTCGGAGATGCGGGTCGTCGTGGCCTCGTGTTCGACCATGGCGTCGCTGCGGGCGGTATCGACATACGGGAAGGTGTGGGCACCGCAATGGCCGCCGATCAGCAGCGAATCGCATTGCGTATGGTTCTGCGCTCCTTCGGCACCGGCGTTGATGCGCACCAGTCCCCGGTAGCTGTTCTGGGCGTGGCCTGCGCTGATGCCCTTAGAGACGATGCGGCTAGTGGTGTTCTTGCCGATATGGATCATCTTGGTGCCCGTATCGGCCTGCTGGCGGTGGTTGGACACGGCGATGGAGTAGAACTCGCCGCTGGAGTCGTCGCCGCGCAGCACGCAGGAGGGGTATTTCCAGGTGATGGCCGAGCCGGTTTCGATCTGCGTCCAGGCGATGCGCGAACGTTTGCCTGCGGCCAGGCCGCGCTTGGTCACGAAGTTGTAGATACCGCCCACGCCGTTTTCATCGCCGGGGTACCAGTTCTGCACGGTGGAGTATTTGATGTAGGCATCGTCATGGGCGATCAGCTCGACCACGGCGGCGTGCAACTGGTTCTCGTCGCGCTGGGGGGCGGTACAGCCTTCCAGGTAGCTGACCTCGCTGCCTTCCTCGGCAATGATC
>JAHRXD010000011.1 GCA_019104825.1 Comamonas sp. | reverse complement strand
CGCACGCATCCAGCAGTTGGCCCTGCGCGTGATGCACGAAGGCGGTGCCAACGTGCAGAAAATCACCATCGCCACGCCCCAGCAAAAGCACGACAACATCCAGCAGAAGCTGCACTGGGCCGACAACGCCCAGCACAAGCGCAAGCTGCTGGACCACTGGCTGCGTGACACCACCATCAACCAGGCCATCGTGTTCGCCTCCACCCAGGTCGAATGCGACGGGCTGGCGCAGGACCTGGCCGAAGCCGGCTTCTCCGCCGCCGCCCTGCACGGCGCACTCAGCCAGGGGTTGCGCAACCGCCGCCTGCGGGCACTGCGCGAAGGGCAGATTCAAATCCTGGTGGCGACCGACGTGGCCGCACGCGGCATCGACGTGCCCACCATCACCCACGTCTTCAACTACGGCCTGCCCATGAAGGCCGAGGACTACACCCACCGCATCGGCCGCACGGGCCGCGCCGGGCGCGAAGGCATGGCCGTGACCTTTGCCGAATTCCGCGACCGCCGCCGCGTGTTCGACATCGAAGGCTTTACCCGTCAGCAATTCAAACCGGAAACGATCGAAGGGCTGGAGCCGCAGCAACGCTTCCCCAGCGCCAACGAAGGCCGCCGTGGCGGCCCGGGCCGGGGCGGCGACCGCTTCGGCGGCGAATCGCGGGGCCGGGGCGGCTTCGGTAACGGCAGCAGCAACGGCTATGGCCGCAAGAGCGGCTTCGGCGGTGGCTTTGGCGGCAGCGAACGCCCTCGCTTTGGCGAGCAGCGCCGTGACGAACGCCGCGACTTTGGCGGCGAGCGCCGTGATTTCGGCGCTGAACGCCGCAGCTTTGGCGATCGCCCGCAGCGCGATTTCCGTGATTCCCGCGACGGCGGCGAGCGCAGCGGCTTCGGCGGCGGCGCAGGCCGTGGCTTTGCCCCGCGCCGCGAGGGCGAAGGTTTCGGCGGTGGCCGCGACTTCGCCCAGCGCGAATTTGCGCCGCGCCGTGACGGCGAAGGCTTTGCCGGCCGGGGCAAGCCCTTTGGCGAACGCAGCGAAGGCCGCCGTTTTGACGGCGAGCGCCGTGGCGGCGGCTTCGGCGGCGGCAAACCCGCCGGCAAGCCCTACGAGCCGCGTGGCGGCAAGCGCTTTGTGCGCGAACATTAAGCACGTGTTCACGTTCTGAAAAAACCGGCCTTTCGAGGCCGGTTTTTTTGCGCTGTTTTTCTATTTCAATAGCTTTTACCGCTTTAATTACAATGATTTCATATAGAAAACTATCTGAAATCGTTTGAATACCTGCGGAAGCAGCTATTCTTTAACAAGAACCTCAAGCATCCGCCCGCCCCCACCACTGGTTGCCGAACTGCCCCTGCAACCAGGCCACGAACAACTTGACCTTGGTCGGCACCAGGCGCGGCGAGGGGAAGACGGCGTGCACTTCCTGCTGGGGCAAGGCCCAGTCGTCCAGCACGCTCACCACCTGTCCGGCGTGCAGCGCCTTGTGCGCCACGTAGCGCGGCAGGGCGGCGATGCCAAAGCCTGCGCGGGCGGCGGCCAGCAGCATGGACAGGTTGTTCGAGCGCAGCCGCCCGCGCACCGTGACGCTGGCCTGCCGCCCGTCCACGCCCTGCAATTGCCAGCGCTCGTCGCCCTGCACCGAGCTGTAGATCAGCACATCGTGCCGCGCCAGGTCTTCCGGCAGCACGGGCCGCCCGTGCGCCTGCACATAGCCGGGCGCGGCCACCAGCACCCAGGGGTTCAGGCCCAGGTAGGCCGCGCCCAGGCTGGAATCGGCCAGCTTGCCCAGGCGCACGGCCACGTCCACGCCCTGCTCGATCAGGTTCACGTAGCGGTCGTCGCAATGCAGCTCGATGTGCAGCTCGGGGTTGATGCGCATGAACTCCATCACCAGCGGCGCCATGACGCGCCGCCCAAACGCCACCGAGGTGTTGATGCGCAAACTGCCCTGCGCCTGCGTTTGCAGCAGGGCGGCAACCGAGCTGGCCTCGTCGGCGTGCAGGCAGATCAGGCGGCATTTTTCGTAATAGAGCAGGCCGATTTCGGTGGGCGTGACGCCGTGCGTGGTGCGGTGCAGCAGGCGGGCGCCGAGCTGCTGCTCCATGCGGTTGATCTGCTTGGTGGCGGCGGGCTGGCCGATGCCGATTTCCGCCGCCGCCTTGCTGAACGAGCCGAGATCGACGATGCGCACAAAGAGGCGGATATCCTGTATACGTTCCATGAACAACATTCCACCATGGAATAAGCATCATGCGCAAGGCGGGCCTTCCAGAAAGAAGGCGGCGCTTTCATCATTGCAGCCAACGCATAACCACTGTCCAAGGAGTAATAACAATGGCAAAGATGAAGGCTGCAATGGCCGCTGTGCTGATCATGGAAAAGGAAGGCATCACCCAGGCCTTCGGCGTGCCCGGTGCGGCCATCAACCCGCTGTACGCCCAGCTCAAGGAGCGCGGCACCATCGCCCACATCCTGGCCCGCCACGTGGAAGGCGCATCGCACATGGCCGAAGGCTATACCCGCGCCAGGCCGGGCAACATCGGCGTGTGCCTGGGCACCTCCGGCCCGGCGGGCACGGACATGATTACCGGCCTGTATTCGGCCCAGGGCGATTCGATTCCGATCCTGTGCATTACCGGGCAGGCGCCGGTGGCCCGGCTGCACAAGGAAGATTTTCAGGCGGTGGACATCGCCAGCATTGCCAAGCCGGTGACCAAATGGGCCGTCACGGTGCTGGAGGCGGCGCAGATTCCCGGCGTGTTCCAGCAGGCGTTTCACCTGATGCGCTCGGGCCGCCCCGGCCCGGTGCTGATCGACCTGCCGTTCGACGTGCAGCAGACCGAGATCGAGTTCGACATCGACACCTACGAACCCCTGCCCATCCACCGCCCCCAGGCCACGCGCAAGCAGGTGGAAAAGGCGCTGGACATGCTCGCCCAGGCCGAGCGCCCGCTGATCGTTGCCGGCGGCGGCGTCATCAACGCCAATGCCGACAAGCTGCTGGTGGAGTTTGCCGAAATCACCGGCATCCCCGTCGTCCCCACGCTGATGGGCTGGGGCAGCATCCCGGACGACCACCCGCTGATGGCGGGCATGTGCGGCCTGCAAACCAGCCACCGCTACGGCAACGCCACCATGCTGGCCAGCGACTTCGTGATCGGCATCGGCAACCGCTGGGCCAACCGCCACACCGGCTCCACCCAGGTGTATTGCGCCGGGCGCAAGTTCATCCACATCGACATCGAGCCGACGCAGATCGGCCGCGTGTTTGCGCCGGACTACGGCATCGTCTCCGACGCCGGGGCTGCCCTGGCCCTGCTGGTGGAAGTGGCGCGTGAGCGTAAAGCTGCCGGGCAACTGCCTTGCCGCAAGACCTGGGCTGCCGAATGCCTGGAGCGCAAGACCTCCACCGACTACCTGCGCAAGACCAACTTCGACGCCGTGCCGATGAAGCCCCAGCGCGTCTACCAGTGCATGAACAACGCTTTTGGGCGCGAGACCACCTACGTCACCACCATCGGCCTGAGCCAGATTGCCGCCGCGCAGTTCCTGCACGTCTACCACCCGCGCCACTGGATCAACTGCGGCCAGGCCGGCCCGCTGGGCTGGACGGTGCCCGCCGCCCTGGGCGTGTGCGCCGCCGACCCCGAACGCCAGGTCGTGGCCCTGTCCGGCGACTACGACTTCCAGTTCATGATCGAGGAGCTGGCCGCCGGTGCCCAGTTCAAGCTGCCCTACATCCACGTCGTGGTGAACAACAGCTACCTGGGCCTGATCCGGCAGGCGCAGCGCGGCTTCTCGATGGACTACTGCGTGCAACTGGGCTTCGACAACGTGAACCCCGATGAAAATCTGCCCCAGGGCTACGGCGTCGATCACGTCAAGGTGGTCGAAGGGCTGGGCTGCAAGGCCATCCGCGTGCAGCGCCAGGAGGAAATGGCCCCGGCCATCGAACAGGCCCGCGCGTGGATGCAGGAATACCGCGTGCCGGTGGTGATCGAGGTGATTTTGGAGCGCGTGACCAACATCGCCATGGGCACCGAGATCGACAACATCACCGAGTTCGAGGACCTGGCCGGCTCCAGCGCCGACGCGCCCACCGCTCTGGCCGCGAAAATGGCCGAAGCCATGCTCGACTGACTGACTTCCCCCCCTATTGCATTGTTTCAAGGAGATTTTTATGCCGCAACTCAGCGCCAACCTCAGCATGTTGTTTACCGAACGGCCTTTTCTGGAGCGCTTTGCCGCTGCCGCCCAGGCCGGGTTCAAGGCGGTGGAATTCATGTTCCCCTACGCCTTCAGCGCCGAAGCCATCCAGGCCGAGCTGCAAAAGCACCAGTTGCAACTGGTGCTGCACAACCTGCCCGCCGGGGACTGGGACGGCGGCGACCGGGGCATTGCCTGCGACCCGGCCCGCGTGGAGGAATTTCGCGCCGGGGTGGCCCAGGCCATTGCCTACGCCACCGCCCTGGGCGTGCCACGCCTGAACTGCCTGGCAGGCAAGGCACCGGCCGACGTGGATGCCGCCGTGGTGCGCCAGACCCTGGTGGACAACCTGCGCTTTGCCGCCCAGGCGCTGGAGCAGAACGGCATCCGCCTGCTGGTGGAGATGATCAACACCTTCGACATCCCCGGCTTCTACCTGCACGGCACCAACCAGGCGCTGGCCCTGCTGGACGAAGTGGGCAGCCCCAACCTGCAACTGCAATACGACGTCTACCACATGCAGCGCATGGAGGGCGAGATTGCCGCCACCCTGCAAAAGCAGCTGCCGCGCATCGGCCACGTGCAGATTGCCGACAACCCGGGCCGCAACGAACCGGGCACGGGCGAGATTAACTACGCCTTCCTGTTCCGCCACCTGGACGCCATCGGCTACCAGGGCTGGGTGGGCTGCGAATACAAGCCCGCCGGCCAGACCGAGGACGGCCTGGGCTGGATCAAGGCGCTGACCTGAACCGCCCGCATCCACCCGCAAGCAAGCAAGCAAAAATTTTTTCATCGATTCAAGGAGACAACACAATGACCGCACCTCTGAACATCGGCTTCATCGGCCTGGGCATCATGGGCACCCCGATGGCGGGCCACCTCATCGCCGGGGGCCACAACCTGGCCGTCTACACCCGTGGCAAGCTGCCGGACGCCATCGCCCAGACCAGCGCCAAAGCCTGCGCCAATGCCCGCGAAGTGGCCCAGGCGTCGGACATCATCATCCTCATGGTGCCGGACACGCCGGACGTGGGCAACGTCCTGTTCGGTGAGAACGGCCTGGCCGAAGGTTTGAGCGCAGGCAAGGTGGTGATCGACATGTCCTCCATCTCCCCGGTGGAGACCAAGGAATACGCCGCCAGGGTCGAAGCCCTGGGCTGCGACTACCTGGACGCGCCGGTTTCCGGCGGCGACGTGGGCGCGAAGAACGCCACCCTGTCCATCATGTGCGGCGGCAAACCCGAGGTGTTTGAGCGCGTGCAACCCGTGCTGGCGCTGATGGGCAAGAACATCACCCTGGTGGGCGGCACGGGCGATGGCCAAACCTGCAAGGTGGCCAACCAGATCGTCGTGGCGCTGACCATCAACGCCGTGGCTGAAGGGCTGCTGTTTGCCGCCCGCGCCGGGGCCGATCCGGCCAAGGTGCGCCAGGCGCTGATGGGCGGGCTGGCGACCTCGCGCATCCTGGACATCCTGGGCGAGCGCATGATTGCCCGCAACCCCAATCCGGGCTTCCGCATCGCGCTGCACCAGAAGGATTTGAACCTGGCGCTGACCGCCGCCCGCCAGTTGGGCCTGGCGCTGCCCGCCACCAGCACGGCGCAGCAATTGTTCAGCGCCTGCATCTCGCACGGCGGCGCGGCCTGGGACCACTCGGCCATGGTGCGGGCGCTGGAAAAGCTCTCCAACTTCGAAATCCAAGCCAAGGAATAAACCACCATGCACACGGCCCCCATCCTGCGCGAAATGTTCGAGGCGGCCATCGCCTCGGCCCAACCCCAACGGTGCGTGCCGCCGCACCTGCCCCGGCCTGAACAGGTCAAGGGCCGCCTGGTCGTGCTGGGGGCGGGCAAGGCCTCGGCGGCCATGGCCCGCGCGGTGGAAGACCACTGGACTGGCCCCCTGACCGGTCTGGTCGTTACCCGCTACGGCTACGAAGTGGCCTGCCCGCGCATCGAAATCGTGCAGGCCGCCCACCCCGTGCCCGACGCTGCCGGGCTGCAAGCTGCCCAGCGGATGCTGGCGCTGGCCGACAGCCTGACGGCGGACGACGTGGTGCTGTGCCTGATCTCGGGCGGCGGCTCGTCCCTGTTGCCCCTGCCGCTGCCCGGCATCAGCCTGGAAGACAAGCAGGCCATCAACCGCGCCCTACTGGCCAGTGGCGCCAGCATTGGCGAGATGAACACCGTGCGCCGCCACCTCTCGGCCATCAAGGGCGGGCGGCTGGCCGCGGCCTGCCACCCGGCCCGCGTCATCACCCTGCTGCTGTCCGACGTGCCGGGCGACCACCCGGCAGACATTGCCTCCGGCCCCACCGTGGGCGATGCCAGCACCTGTGCCGACGCGCTGGCCATCGTGCGCCGCTACGGCCTGCAACTGCCCGCGCATGTGCTGGCGGTGCTGGACAGCGGCACGGGCGAATCCGTCAAGCCCGACGACCCGCGCCTGGCCGGGCACGCCACCCACATCGTCGCCGCGCCCCAGCAGGCGCTGGAAGCTGCCGCCCAGGTGGCGCAAGGCCACGGCTTGAACGCCTACATCCTGAGCGACGCCATCGAGGGCGAAGCCCGCGATGTCGGCAAGGTGCTGGCCGCCCAGGCCCTGCAGGTGGCCGAACGCGGCCAGCCGTTTGCCGCGCCGTGCGTCATCCTTTCGGGCGGGGAAACCACCGTCACCCTGCGCGGCCAGGGCCGGGGCGGGCGCAATGTGGAATGCCTGCTCTCCTTTGCCATTGCCACCCGGGGCCACCCGCGCATCCACGCGCTGATGGGCGATACCGACGGCGTGGACGGCATGGAGGAAATCGCCGGGGCGCAGATCGCCCCGGACACGCTGGAACGCGCCTTTGCCCTGGGCCTGCACCCCTTGCGCAGCCTGGACGGCAACGACGCCCACAGCTTTTTCGAGGCGCTGGGCGCCAGCGTCGTCACCGGCCCGACGCTGACCAATGTGAACGACTTTCGCGCCATCCTCGTCACCGCTTAACTTTTCTTCATAGCCCCTGAAGGAGCACCACCATGCACCGTTCTCGCCGCGCCAAAATCGTCGCCACCCTGGGGCCTGCCAGCTCCAGCCAGGACATGATCCGCACCCTGTTCACCGCCGGGGTGGACGTATTCCGCATGAACTTCAGCCACGGCAGCCATGCCGACCACGCCGAGCGCTTTGCCGCCGTGCGGGCGGTGGAGCAGGAGTTCGCCCGCCCCATCGGCATCCTGGCCGACCTGCAAGGCCCCAAGCTGCGCGTGGGCCGCTTTGCCGACGGCCCGATCGTTCTGGCGCAAGGCGCAGCCTTCCGCTTCGACCTCGACCCCGCCCTGGGCACGGCGCAGCGCGTGCAACTGCCGCACCCGGAGATTTTTGCCGCCCTCGTCCCCGGTGCCGAGCTGCTGCTGGACGACGGCAAGCTGCGCGTGCGTGTCGAGCGCTGCAACGCCCAGTCGGCGGACGTGACCGTGCTGGTCGGCGGCAAGCTGTCCGAGCGCAAGGGCGTGAACGTGCCCGGCGTGGTGCTGCCGATCTCGGCCCTCACGGCCAAAGACCGCGCCGACCTGGACACCGCCCTGGCGCTGGGCGCGGACTGGATTGCCCTGTCCTTCGTGCAGCGTCCCGAAGACATTCACGAAGCCCGCCAGCTCATCCAGGGCCGCGCCGGCATCCTGGCCAAGCTGGAAAAACCCGCCGCCATCGACCGGCTGGAAGAAGTCATCGCCGCAGCAGACGCCATCATGGTCGCCCGGGGCGACCTGGGCGTGGAACTACCTGCGGAGCAAGTGCCCGCCATCCAGAAGCGCATCGTCAAGCTCTGCCGCAAGCTGGGCAAGCCGGTGATCGTCGCCACGCAGATGCTCGAATCCATGATCGAAAGCCCCGTGCCCACGCGGGCCGAAGCCTCCGACGTGGCCACCGCCATCTACGACGGCGCGGATGCCGTCATGCTCTCGGCAGAATCGGCCGCCGGCAAATACCCGGTGGAAGCGGTGACGATGATGAACCGCATCATCGAAGGCACCGAGGCCGACGCGCAGTACCGCCAGTTGCTGGACGCCTCGCACACCGCCGCCGACAGCGCCGCCACGGCCGACGCCACCGCCGCCATCTGCTGCGCCATGCGCCGCGCCGCCACCTTGCTCAAGGCGCAGGCCATCTGCTGCTTCACCACCTCGGGCCACACCAGCCTGCGTGCTGCGCGGGAACGCCCCAGCGCCCCCATCCTCAGCCTGTCGCCCGAACTGCAAGTGGCCCGCAAACTGGCCCTGGCCTGGGGCGTACACAGCGTCCATGCGCCCAACATCGTCAATGCCGAATCCCTGGCCCCCGAAGCCTGCCAGGTGGCCCGGGAACAGGGCTTTGCCGCCCCGGGCGGCTCCATCGTCATCCTGGCCGGGATGCCTTTCGGGCAAAGCGGAACAACCAACATGCTGCGCATTACCGTGGTGGAGTGAAATGATCAAAAAAAGAAGCTTCTACCGCTTGATATTCAAAGAATTCAGATATTTTTATACCTGAAATCCTTTAATTACCAGCGGTAGAAGCTCCTTTATAGGTAGCTAAAACAGATTCTAGGGTTTTAGAACTTGTACCCCACCTGCAAAGTCCCCGTCACCCCTTCCTTCTGCCCAAAGTAGCCCTGCACGCCCACGCCCAGCGTCAGCGCCTTGTTTTTCAGCGGGCGCACGTTCAGCCCCAGCTCCACCAGACCGCTGTCGCCCTTCATGCTGGGCGAATCGATCGGCACGCCATTGGTCGTGGCGCGGGCCTTGCCGTCCAGTTCGTTTTCATAGCCTGCACCGACATAGGCACTGACCGTGTCGTTCAGCCCCTTGGTCAGGCGGGCGCCCAGGCGCACGCGCTGCGAGGTCACGGCATCAAAGGCCAAGGTTTCGCCGGTGGACAGTTTTACCGTGTCGCCGCTCTGGCGCTGCCAGACGTAGTGGGCATAGGTGTCCAGCCCCAGGCTGTCGCTCAAGGCCCAGACCTTGCCCGCGCCGATGTGCGAGCCGACGTAGTGGGTCTTGCTGTCATAGCTGCCCAGGGCGTTGGAGTTGTAATCCTGCTCCGCACGGCCTGCACGCAGCGACACTTCCCCGTACAAACCGCTGTCCAGCGCGTAGTGCGCCAGCACGCCCAGGCCGTAGGAGCGGGTCTTGCCATCGCCGCGCACCGTGCCGGTGGCAAAGTTGTTGAACGACGAATAGTTGCCGTGGCCGTACTCGAAGAAACCGCCCACCGTCAGCTCGCCGTTGTCCTGCTTTAAGCCCTTGGCCAAGCCTGCCACCAGGTTGAAGCTGCGCACATCCACGTGCGAACCGGTGTTGTTGCGAATCGAACCACCGCCCGTCGTGCCAAAGCTTTGTCCGCCAGCACTGCCGCCTGCGCCCGCCACCGCACCCACGGCCGCTGCCGTGCCTTGCGAGGAAGCGAAGTCCGCTGCTGCCGTCAGCGCCGCCGCACCGGCTACAAAGCCTTCGGACAGGCTCTTGGCCGAATCGGTCGCACCGCGCCGGGTGACGGTGGAGGTCAGCGTGTCGCCGTGTTGCTGGGTGTCGAAGACGTATTCGATGGTCGAACCTTGCAGGCGACGGGTTTTGATCGTGCTGTCGGCTTTCAATTCGCCCGCTTCGATCAGGCTGACCGTATCGCCCACCTCCAGCACCGGCTCGTTGCCCAGCACGCGCACACCGATGGTGCTGCCCTGGATATCCGCTGTACCCGTCACCGTCAGAATGGTGTCGCCGCTTTGCGTGTTTTCCGGCAGGGTAAAGTTCAGGAACTCGAAATTGCCCACTTCCTGTACCGTCAGGCCGTTTACATCCACCAGGTTCAGTGTGTTGCCGGTGAACAGGTCGTTTTTTGCGGCAGGTACGTATGTTGCGGCAGGTACGACAATACCTTCACCTAAATTGATGGAGCCGCCAAACAGGCTGGCCTGATCCAGATTTGCGGCCTTGCCCTCGATCGTCACAGTATTGCGTGTGGCGCTGCCCTTCTCGGAATTCCAATACACACCACCGCCCGCAATCACGCCATTAATGGTGCCGCCCTTGATAAGAACGGTGTTGTCATTGGCGCTGCCTTTTCCAGAAAAACCGCTGACGACACCACCGTTAATCTGGCTATCGCCCTCAATCAGCACAGAGTTGCCCGTGGCATTACCACCCCACATCGATGAACCGCCCGTGACGTCGAAATTCACCGTACCGCCATGAATTTCAATGGTGTTGCCGGTGCTGCCTGCATCCCCGTAGCCGCCGATGATCGAACCGGCTTCGCCGCTGTGCATGATCACTTTGTTATCAGAGGCGCTGCCTGCCTCGGAATAGAAATTGCCCGCAAATCCCCCGAATGCCTGGATTTGAGTGCTGTTGCTCATCCCGTCCAGAACCAGGGTATTGCCATTGGCCGAGCCGGTGCCGTCGGCCACGCTGCCGCCCCAGACTTCTTGAATACCGCTGTAGCTGCCTGCATTCAAGGTCAGAGTGTTGTTGTTGGCATTGCCTTTGGCGGCTTCCCCTTCCGGGCAGCCGTTGGTGTTGCCGCTACAGACATGGGAGAACCCACCGGCAATGGCATTGGTTGCGCCCGGCAGCGGTGTGCCTTGCAGCACCAGGTTGTTGCCGTTGGCATCACCGCCCTGGTCGGAGTAGCCACCGACCCACAGCGGGCCCAGTTTGGTGCCAGCAGGCGGTTCTGCCTGTGCCCACAGGGGCAGGCTCAGGGCCGTGGCGGTGATGGCGGCTTGAATGGCCGTGGAAAGCGGGTGGCGGATAAAGGAAGGGGGAGTATGGGAAGGCATGGGTGTCCTGGTAATAGATTCAATCATTGGGGGGTGCGGAATGGAAAAATGGATAAAGTAAATAAAAAAATAAATCCGAATTATCTCGATCCGTTTTTGATAAAAATATTTTTGAATTACTTTTAAATCAATGACTCCCCTTTCTCTCATACCTCTCTTTTGTAATTTTATGCAACCTTATTTTTGACGAATAAACACGTCAAAAAATGCGGCGTTTGTAACGCAAAAAAACATTTTGGGCACTATCGCGCCCATGACTGCCTCGTGCCCTTCGCCCTTTCCCGTGCCCGTCACACTGGCGGTGGCACTGGGGCGGCGCGTGAAGGAATGCCGCCATCAGGCCGGCAAGTCGCAGGAAGAGGTGGCGTTCGAGGCGGGCATCGACCGCACCTATATCTCCGCCGTAGAGCGCGGCGCAGCCAATCCATCGGTAGAGGCACTGGCCAACATTTGCCATGTGCTGGGCGTGACGCTGGCAGAGCTGTTCCAGCCGCTGGACAGCGTCTCCCTGGCCCCCACCGGCCAGCGCCGCGCCAACGCAGCACGGCCTGTGCGCGTGCAGCGCCAGCGGCTGCGCTAAGACCGTGTTTACGATCTTTTCCTGGGGCCCGTTGCCCCGCCAAGGCGGCAGATGCAAGGCGCAAACCGCAG
>JAHRXD010000267.1 GCA_019104825.1 Comamonas sp. | reverse complement strand
TGCCCAGGTTCAGCACTTTTTCGAGCAGGATGATTTGCATGTCGGCTTCTCCTTAGATCTTGTGCTGGTCGGTGTAGGGCAGCAGCGCCAGGAAGCGGGCACGCTTGATGGCGGTGTTCAGCTGGCGCTGGTAGATGGCGCGGGTGCCGGTCAGACGGGCGGGGATGATCTTGCCGTTTTCGGCGATGAAGTCACGCAGGGTGTCCACATCTTTGTAGTCGATTTCTTCGACGCCGGCGACGGTGAAGCGGCAGAAGCGCTTGCGCTTGAACAGCAGCGACTGGGTGTTGCGCTTGGGGCGCTTGTCTTTGTTGAATTTCTTGAACGTGGCCATTGCTGGACCTCTTTGAAAATTAATCTTGTTGCATATCCTGGATGTGGAACACCACCGATTTGCTGTTGCGCGGCGAGGCCAGAAAGCCTTGAAACCGCCAGCAGCTTTCGGGGGCCTGCCGGGCCAGCTTTTCCGCCAAGGCGCCAAACGCAATGGCTTTGATGCTGGCTTGTACCGTGCGCGTGCTGCCTGCTTCCATTTGCTGCGATTGGTGCAGCAAGCGCAAATCCAAGGCGGGCACTCCGGCAGGCGTAAAACGCATGGGGGCTCGCTCGGTGATGCAGGCGCTCAGTACCAGCCGGTTTTCCACCTCCAGACCAAACGGATCGACTTAGGCCTGCTCGGCAGCAGCGGCTTGGGAAGCCTTGCGGGCTTCTTCGCGCTCGACGGTCTTCATCATGGTCGAAGCGCCGGTGTCGGCTTTCTTCTTCTGCACAGTCAGGTGACGCAGCACGGCGTCGTTGAACTTGAAGGCGTGCTCCAGTTCCTGCATGATGGTCTGGTCAGCTTCGATGTTCAGGCACACGTAGTGGGCCTTGGCCAGCTTGTTGATCAGGTACGCCAGTTGGCGGCGGCCCCAGTCTTCTTCGCGGTGCACCTTGCCACCGCCCTGGGTGATCATGCCCTTGTAACGCTCCAGCATGGCCGGAACCTGTTCGCTTTGATCCGGGTGGATCAACAAAATGATTTCGTAATGACGCATGAAAACTCCCTTGTGGGTAAAGCCCCCTGCTGCGCCAAAAAGTAGCAGTGGGGCAAGGCAAAACCGCAGATTATAAACCATGAATCAAAATGGCGGGATGCCGCTTCGACTTCCTGTCGGCAGCGCCTTGAAAGACGTCCAGCCCGCCCCATATGGGCAGGCAAGTCTTTTTCACCTTCTCTTTTTTCTATTGCAAGACCAATGACCGATTCCGCTCACTCCCAAGCCCCCCTGGATGCCAGCCCCGAAGAAGTAGAAGCCGCCATGGCTGCCAATGTGGCCGACGAAATGGCCCGCCTGCAGGCGGAACTGGCCGAACTCAAGGCCAAGAACGCCGATCTGGCCGACCAGTTCCTGCGGGCCAAGGCCGATACGGAAAACATGCGCCGCCGCACCGAGGAGGAAGTGGCCAAGGCCCGCAAGTTCGGCATCGAAGGCTTTGCCGAAAGCCTGCTGCCCGTATGCGACAGCCTGGATGCCGCCTTGGCCATCCAGAACGCCAATGCCGAACAACTGCGCGAAGGCAGCGAGGCCACGCTGCGCCAGCTGCTGCAGGCGCTGGAGCGCAACAAGGTGGTGGTGGTCGCCCCCGCCGCGGGCGAGAAGTTCGACCCGCACCAGCACCAGGCGATCAGCGTGGTGCCCGCCGAGCAGGAGGCCAACACCGTCGTCAGCGTGCTGCAAAAGGGCTATCTGATTGTCGATCGCGTGCTGCGCCCGGCGCTGGTCACGGTGGCTGCCCCGAAATAAGCCCGGCGTTTTTATTGCGGCATGGCTTGAAACCCTGGGGCTGACCCCTAGTTACAAGCCAACCTAACCAACATTCCCAACATTCTTTTATTCGGAGCTATTCAAAATGGCAAAAATCATCGGTATCGACCTGGGCACGACCAACAGCTGCGTGGCCATCATGGAAGGCAACAACACCCGCGTGATCGAGAACAGCGAGGGCGCCCGCACCACGCCATCGATCATTGCGTACCAGGAAGACGGCGAAATTCTGGTCGGCGCCTCGGCCAAGCGCCAGGCCGTGACCAACCCCCGCAACACCATCTTCGCCGCCAAGCGCCTGATCGGCCGCAAGTTCGACGAGAAGGAAGTGCAGAAAGACCTGGACCTGGCCCCCTTCCAGATCATCAAGGCCGACAACGGCGACGCCTGGGTGGAAGTGCGCGGCCAGAAGCTGGCCCCGCCGCAGATCAGCGCCGAAGTGCTGCGCAAGATGAAGAAGACCGCCGAGGACTTCCTGGGCGAAGAAGTGACCGAGGCCGTCATCACCGTGCCCGCCTACTTCAACGACGCACAGCGCCAGGCCACCAAGGACGCCGGCCGCATTGCCGGCCTGGAAGTCAAGCGCATCATCAACGAGCCGACCGCTGCCGCCCTGGCCTTTGGCCTGGACAAGGTGGGCAAGGGCGACCGCAAGATTGCCGTCTATGACCTGGGCGGCGGCACGTTCGACGTGTCCATCATCGAAATTGCCGACGTCGATGGCGAAAAGCAGTTCGAGGTGCTGGCCACCAACGGCGACACCTTCCTGGGCGGCGAGGACTTCGACCAGCGCATCATCGACTACATCATCGGCGAGTTCAAAAAGGAACAAGG
>JAHRXD010000179.1 GCA_019104825.1 Comamonas sp. | reverse complement strand
GGGCACGGGCGCAGGGGATCGATGCCTTGGTGGCCGCCGGGGTGCAAGGGCTGGTGGTGGCGGGCACCGGTAACGGCACCATCCATGCCGCCTGGCTGCCGGCCCTGGAGCGTGCCCGGGCAGCGGGGGTGCCCATCCTGCGCTGCACGCGCTGCGCCGAAGGCCAGGTGGTGCCGGCCCCGGATGAGGATGCCGCCGAAATCACCACCCTGCCGCCGCTCAAGGCCCGCATCAGCCTGATGTTGCGGTGCCTGGCGTAAAAAAGCCCCTGCGGTCTGGCAGGGGCCGGGGGCGCATCGGGACGCCGAGGGGATGGGGCGATCAGGCGTCCAGGGCGGCAAATGCGCGGGCGGTGATTTCCTCGACGCTGCCGGTGCCGCTGATGGCGCGGTATTGCGGTGCGGCCTGGGGTTCGGCCTTGGCCCAGTTGGAGTAGTAATCGACCAGCGGGCGGGTCTGGTCGCTGTAGACCTGCAGGCGTTTCTTGACGGTTTCTTCCTTGTCGTCGTCGCGCTGCACCAGGGGTTCGCCGGTTACGTCGTCCTGGCCTTCCACCTTGGGCGGATTGAATTTGACGTGGTAGGTGCGGCCCGAGGCGGGGTGGCTGCGGCGGCCGCTCATGCGTTCGATGATGGCGTCGAACGGTACGTCGATTTCCAGCACGTAGTCCAGCTTGACGCCAGCGGCCTTCATCGCTTCGGCCTGGGGAATGGTGCGGGGGAAGCCGTCAAACAAAAAGCCCTTGGCGCAGTCGGGCTGGGCGATGCGGTCCTTGACCAGATTGATGATGAGGTCGTCGCTGACCAGTTGGCCGGCGTCCATCACCGCTTTGGCCTGCAGGCCCAGGGGGGTACCGGCCTTGACGGCGGCACGCAGCATGTCGCCGGTGGAGATTTGCGGGATACCGAATTTTTCGCAGATGAAAGCAGCTTGTGTGCCCTTGCCAGCGCCGGGGGCGCCCAACAGGATGAGTCTCATGGATTTCCTCGTGAAGTGTTGAAATTTTTTATGAACATGCCCGCTGCGGGCGGCTGGGCATGCGAAGGCGGGGCAAAGGATAGCACGCTGAAACCTGGCGATCGCTTACAAAACGTGCGCAGTGTCATGACCCCGGCAATCGTCAATTGCGGCGGATATGGGGGGCGATGCAGGCGCAGTTTGAAGAAAAAAATAGCTTCTTCCGCTTGCTATTACTGGATATTGGATACTTTTATATCCAAGATCGTTGTGTGACAAGCGCAAGAAGCTATGTTTTATGAGTTCTGCCGTGCCCACACGGCCCGCACCCGGGCCAGATCGTCCGGCGTATCGACGCCAGGCCCCGGGGCGTGCGGCGTGGTGTGGACGGCAATGGCGTGACCGTGCCACAGCGCCCGCAGCTGTTCCAGGGCCTCGGCCTGCTCGGTCGGCGCGGGGGCCAGGGTGGGGAACTGGCGCAGGAAACCGGCCCGGTAGGCGTAGATGCCGATGTGGCGCAGCGGGGCAAAGGTGCTGGCACTGTCCCACCACTGCTCGCCGGCCCGGTCGCGGTGCCAGGGGATGGGGGCGCGGCTGAAGTAGTGGGCCAGGCCCTGGGCGTTGCACACCACCTTCACCACGTTGGGGTTCCGGTATTCCTGCAGATCGGCCAGGGGGTGGGCGGCGGTGCCCATGCTGGCCTGGGGGCAGTCGGCCAGGGCCTGCGCCACGGCGTCGATGAGCTGCGGGTCGATCAGTGGTTCGTCGCCTTGCACGTTCACCACCATGGCGTCGCCGTCCAGGCCGAGCAGGGCGCAGGCCTGGGCCAGGCGGTCGCTGCCGCTGGGGTGGTCGGGGTCGGTGAGGATGGCGCGGATGCCGTGGGCCGCGCAGGCCTGCACGATGGCCGCGCTGTCGGCCGCAACCACCACCTGGGCGGCCCGGCTGCGCAGCGCCTGCTGGGCCACGCGCACCACCATGGGGGCGCCGCCAATGTCGGCCAGGGGCTTGTCCGGCAGGCGCGAGGAGGCCAGCCGTGCGGGGATCAGGACGTGAAAGCTCATGCTGCGGGCGCTTCCAGCTCCTCGTCGGTCAGGGCGCGGGCTTCGTTTTCCAGCAGGATGGGGATGCCGTCGCGCACCGGGTAGGCCAGGCGGGCGCTGCGCGAGAGCAGCTCCTGGCGGTCGCGGTCATAGGAGAGCGGCCCTTTGGTGACGGGGCAGACGAGCAGTTCGAGAAGTTTGGCGTCCATGGCAGTTCCTGCAAAAAAATTCTGAATCCGAAGAAAGGGGCAATGTTAGTGGCCTGGAGCGGCCTGCTGCGGCTGGGCGGCAGCCAGCCGGGCATCGAGCAAGTCCCAGAATGCCGTAGGCAACTGCAATTGCAGCGGCACGGCCCAGGCCCGGGGGTGGGTGCGCCAGAGTTTGGCAGCGTCTTTTTCGGTGCAAATCAAGGGGGTTTCGTGGCCCAGCTTGCGCGTGAAGTGCCTGAAGTCATCGTGATCGGGCAAGGCCTGGGTGGCCGCTGGCGTAATGCCTTGCGCGGCCAGCATGGCGAAAAACGCCGTGGGCCGGGCCACGGCGGCGATGGCTTCGACCTGCTGGCTGGCAAAGCGGGCCAGTTCCGCGCTTTCGCCCAGGCCGTTGTGGGCGGTGCTGGCCAGCTGGCGCTGCAATGCAAAGGCCGGGGCGTTGCCCGGGGGCTGCGGCGGCGTTCCGGTGTAGAGCGTGGCGGTGACGGGGCGCGGCCAGGGTTCGCGCAGCGGGCCGGCAGGCAGCAGCCAGCCGTTGCCGATGCCCTCGTCGTTGAAGACGCACAGTTCGATGTCCCGGGCCAGGGCCAGGTGTTGCAGGCCGTCGTCGCTGACGATGACGTTCACTTGCGGGTAGCGGGCACGCAGGGCGCGAACGGCGTCGATACGTCGGGCGGCGACAAAGACCGGTGCCCCGGTGGTGCGGGCCAGCAGGGCCGGTTCATCGCCGACGGCGTGCGCGGGGCTGTCCGGCAGTGCTTCGCGGCAATCGCGGCTGGTGCGGCCATAGCCACGCGAGACGATGCCCGGCTGCCAGCCCTGGCGTTGCAGGTGGGCGACGACGGCTTGCGTCACCGGGGTTTTGCCTGCACCGCCTGCAATGACGTTGCCCACGACGATCAGCGGCACCCCGGCGCTTTGCTGACGGCGGCGCTGGCGCCGGGCGTTCCAGCCCTGCAGGCCGCTGTAGACCTGTGACAGCGGCCACAGCAGCCATGCACCCGGCCCCCGGCGCAGCCACAGGGCGCGGATGCCACGGGGCGGGGCGGAAGGCGGAAGGGATGGGAAGGTCATCGGGGAGGAAGGAAACGCGCTGGAAGGGCCGCTGCCTGCGCGGCCCATGCCCGAAGGGCAGGGCCGACAGAGGCCGCTTGCCGTTTATTGGCCAGCAGCGCTGGTCTGGGTGGCGAAGGTGATCTGCGACAGCCCGGCGCGGCGGGCGGCTTCCATGGCCGACACCACGGACTGGTGCGGCGCATTGGCGTCGGCGCTGATGATGACGATGCTGTCCTTGCCGGCCGGGGCGTGGCTGGTAAGGGCGGCGGCGATGCCATCGACGCTGCGGTCCTGCAGTTCGGCCTTGCCGATAGCGTAGCGGCCATCGGCGGCGATGCTGACGATGACCTCCTTGGGGCGGTCGCGCAGTTGTTCGGTATCGGCGCTGGGCAGGGTCAGCTCCAGCTCGGTGAATTTGCTGTAGGTGGTGGTCAGCATCAGGAAGATGAGGATCACCAGCAGCACGTCGATGAAGGGGATCAGGTTGATCTCCGGCTCCTCGGTGCGGTGCTTGCGAAAGTTCATGGCCATGGGGCGCTCTCCGGCAGGCGGTGGATCAGCGGCGCAGTTGCAGCAGGTGGTGCAGGAATTGCTCGCTGGCCAGCTCCAGTTGCAGCAAATAGCCGTCGACCCGGGCGCGGAAGTAGCGCCAGAAGATCAGTGCCGGAATGGCGACGATCAGACCAAAGGCGGTGTTGTACAGCGCGATCGAGATGCCGTGCGCCAGTTGCGCCGGATTGCCGCTGCCCACGGCGCCGCCGCCGGCCTGGGAACCGAAAATCTCGATCATGCCGATGACGGTGCCCAGCAGGCCCAGCAGCGGCGCAGCCGAGGCGATGGTGGCCAGGGCGCCCAGGTAGTGCTCCAGCTTGTGCGCGGCGGCGCGGCCGGTGGCTTCCATCTGGGCCCGCAGCTGTTCCTCGTCGCGGGTCTGGCCGAGGGCCTGCAGGCCGCTGGCCAGCACGGCGCCCAGGGCGCTGTTTTGTGCCAGTTGCTCGATCACCTGTGCGCTGGGCACGCCCTGGCGGGAGACGGAGATGGCTTCCTGCACCAGATTGTCGGGAGCAACCTTGCTGGTCTTGAGCGAAATAAAGCGCTCAACGATGAGCGCCAGGGCCAGGATGGAACATGCAATCAGCGGCCAGATGGGCCAGCCGGCGGCTTGGATGATGGTCAGCAACTTGTTTCTCTCCGAGCGGGGTAGGTGAAAATCAGCCGCTGATTATCACCTAGGCAATCCGGCCTGCTTATGAACAGATGCGAGGGCCGGATGCCGTTTTTGAGCGGTTTGTTATGTTTGAAGCTTCCATGGCCACCGCGTCAACTGCCCCTGTCTGGGGCGTTGGCGCCTTGTGCCGCGCCATTGCCGATAGTTTGCAGGCGCGTTTCAACCCGGTGCGCGTGCGCGGCGAAATCGCCGGTTTCTCCCGGGCGGCCAGCGGGCATTGTTATTTTTTGATCAAGGATGCCAGCGGGCAGCTGCGCTGCGCCATGTTCCGCCGGGCGGCGCAGGGGCTGGATTTTGCCCCGCGCGATGGCGATCTGGTCGAGCTGCAAGGGCAGTTGGGCGTCTACGAACAGCGCGGCGACTTGCAGCTTATCGTCGAAAAACTGCAACGTGCGGGCCAGGGCAGCTGGATGGAGCAGTTCCTGCGCCTGAAGGAGCGCCTGCAGGCGCAGGGCCTGTTCGATGCGCAGCGCAAGCGCCTGCTGCCGGCCATGCCCCGGGGCATTGGCGTGGTCACCTCGCTGGGGGCAGCGGCGCTGCACGACGTGGTGACGGCCCTGCAACGGCGGGCGCCGCATGTGCCGGTGGTACTGGCGCCGGCGCTGGTGCAGGGTGAGCAGGCACCGGCCTCGCTGGTCGTCGCCCTGCAGCAGTTGTACGCCTGGGCGCAGCAGCCGGGGGCACGGCCGCCGATCGACGCCATCCTGCTGGTGCGCGGCGGCGGAGCGATGGAAGACCTGTGGGCGTTCAACGATGAAACCCTGGCCCACACCATCGTGCAAAGCCCGGTGCCGCTGATCAGCGGGGTTGGGCATGAAACCGACTTCACCATTGCCGACTTTTGTGCCGACCTGCGGGCACCCACGCCCACGGCGGCAGCCGAGCTGGTGGCCCCGGCGCGAGCAGATTGCCTGCGCCAGCTCCAGACCTGGCAGGAGCGCATCGAACGCTTGCTCCAGCAGCGCCTGCAAGGCCAGCAGCAGTGGCTGGACAAGCTGGCGCTGCGCCTGGGTCAGCCGCGCCAGCTGGTGCAGGCCCAGCGCCTGCTGTGCCAGCGCCAGGGCCAGCAGGCGACGGCGGCCATGCAATTGAAAATGAAGCACGCAGCGCTGAAGCAGCAAGCCCTGGAGGCCGATTTTTCGCAGAATTTCCAGCGCCAGTTGCAGCAACGCCGCCAGCACCTGGCCTTGCTGACGCAGCGGCTGGAGCTGCTCAACCCCGAGCAGGTGCTGCAACGCGGCTTTGCCTGGCTGACCACGCCGCAGGGGCAGGTGGTGTCCTCGATTCGGTGTGCGCCGGTTGGAACTGCTTTGCAGGCGCAACTGGCCGATGGCCGTCTGGATTTGACCGTGGTGCCGCCCCGTCTGTTGTAATGGCAAGGCGATCTGGCGGAGGGCTGCCAGAAAATGCGCTTATCCCTACAATCAGTCCTGTGGCGGTTTTTTGCGCTGCATCAAACAAACGGCGTTTATGGCGTTTGTGCGATGCCAGGCCAAGGAAAAGCCCGGAATTTTCCCCCACAACATCCAACCATCAAGAGGAAACACCATGGAACATACCCTGCCCGCCTTGCCCTATGCCATCGATGCCCTGGCCCCCCACTACAGCCAGGAAACGCTGGAGTTCCACCACGGCAAACACCACAACGCTTATGTGGTGAACCTGAACAACCTGCAAAAGGGCACCGAGTTTGAAAGCATGGGCCTGGAGGAGATCGTGAAGAAATCCTCCGGCGGCATCTACAACAACGCCGCGCAGATCTGGAACCACACCTTCTTCTGGAGCTGCATGAAGCCCAATGGCGGCGGCGCACCCACCGGCGCACTGCTGGATGCCATCAACGCCAAGTGGGGCAGCTTCGACAAGTTCAAGGAAGAGTTCACCAAATCCGCCGTGGGCAACTTCGGTTCGGGCTGGACGTGGCTGGTGAAAAAGGCCGACGGCAGCGTCGATATCGTCAATACCGGCCCTGCCGGCACACCGCTGACCACCGCCGACAAGGCGCTGCTGACCGTGGACGTCTGGGAGCATGCCTACTACATCGACTACCGCAACGCCCGTCCCAAGTTTGTCGAAGTGTTCCTGAACCACCTGGCCAACTGGGACTTTGCCCAGGCCAACTTCGCGGCCTGAGCCTTGGCGTAGGCCAGGCCGCCTCAGCATCCAGCCCGCTGGCCTGTGCCAGCGGGTTTTTTTATGGATGCTTAATGCGTGGGAGCAAAGCGCTCGAACAGGATGTTGTTTTCCGTGTCGATGTGCGCCAGCAGGTCGTCGCGGAATTCGCGCAGGCCCTGGTACAGCTTGCGCCAGGTGGTACAGGCGCCTTCCGGGGTGGTGATGTCGTGGGTCAGGGCGGCCAGGCGCTGCAGTTCGGCGCCGTGGTCTTCATGCTCCATGCGCATGACGTTGATGGGCATGGCGGCCATGGCGCCCTGGCCGCGGGAGATCAGGGGGAATAGCACCATTTCTTCCTTGCGCATGTGCGCGTCCAGCTCTTGTGCCAGGCCTTGCAGGCAGTCGGCCAGGCCGTGCGGACAGTTGCCGCTGCTGGCGTGGACGGATTCGACTTTCTGTGCCAGGCGGATGAGTTCGGGCAGCTGTTCGCGGTGTATCGCGTGGTAGCGGGACAGGATGTGCTTGACCAGGTCCTGGTCGCTGGTGGCCTGGAGCTGTTCGGTGGTCAGTTCGGTGATGGTTTCGGGGCGCATGGGGTTCCTTCGAGATGCAGTACCGCGCCGTTGTACTGCATCTGTTTTCAGGAGGCCATGATCTGGGGCAGGAAACCTAGATTCAATGTGGATCTTTTACTCAGTCCCTTGTCCAGGGCTTGAACGCTTTGCGCCGGGCCGGCGGCGGTGGGCATCTGCATGAAGTTCTGGGTGGCTTGCTGGCGGCCATCGTCGAACATCAGCACGCGCTCGGGCCAGCGCAGCGCCGCCAGTTTGAAGCACTGGGTGGTGCCGCCGTTCTTGCGGGCCTGGGCGCGGGCGCCGACCGAGTAGTCCACGCAGAATACGTTGCGCCGCTGGCCGTGCCAGGCAAAGGGGGCGATGTCGGCAAACAGCCCCTCCTGGGTGGCGTGGTGCGGTTCGATGCTGCGCCAGTAGTGGCCGACGATGACCGGGGTGGCCTCGGTGTAATGCTCCCACCATGCCTGGCGCTGCACGAAGCGCCATTTGTTGCCGGCAAAGAAGGGGGCGGTGGCCGGGTCTTCCAGCCCGCAGGTGAGTACCTTGAGGGGGTTGAAGCCGGATTTGTTGAGTTCGTTGTCGCAATGCGCCTGCAGGAAGGGCGGGCGGCGTTCACCGTCTTCCAGGTTGTGCGGCCAGTGCTGGCGCTCTTGGGCCATGCGTTCGGTGATGCGCTGCGCCTGGGCGGCTTCGGCGGCCTGGGCTTCCCATGCGTCGTAGGCGGCACGCAGGCCGCCCAGGGGCTTTCGGCGGGCTTGCTCAACGGCGCCGACGCTCCAGGCGGCGTGGACGATGCGCAGGTCTTCGCGCTCCAGCGCCACGGGCAGGTCGCGCAGGAAATGGACGATGGCGCTGCGCTCTGCCGGATCGTGCGGGCGGGCAAAGCCGGGGTATTTGCGCAGGTCGCTTTGCAGGCGGGCATCGAAGAACCAGCCCGAGCCGTCCTTGGGATCGTTGCGCAGCAGATTGATTTCGTGGTTGCCGGCAATGGCGACGGCCTTGCCGGTACGTACCAGCTGATGGACGATGCCGACGACGCCCGGGCTGTCGGGGCCGCGATCGACGAAGTCGCCCAGAAACACCAGGGTACGCCCCTGGGGGTGGTTGCCCCGGACGTCGTAGCCGAGGTGGCGCAGTAGTTGCAGCAGCGCTTCCTGTTCGCCGTGGATGTCACCAACGATATCCAGCGGCCCAGGGGGCAGAGGTTGTATCAGACTCATGGTGAGGGCCCCGAAAGGGTTAATGTTGCGGTGCAGCATACCCTTTTTTCTGCCCTTATGGGAAATGGGGGTTAGGTGTCAGAGCTAGGGGTTTTCTCTAGTTTCTGGCTTATTTTGACGTTCGTAGCGCACAAAACTCAGGGGCAGGCCCTGGGCGCTGGTGGTGTCGTGGCGCTGTACGGCCTGCCATTGTGGGCCTAGGGTGGGGGCGAAGGCGTCGCCGTCGAAGTCCTGGTGGATATGGGTGACGGTCACGGCATCAGCCAACGGCAGGGCCTGGGCGTAGACCTGTGCACCGCCGATGACCCAGACGGTGGCGCTGTGCCGGGCGCCTTCGGCCAGCGCTTCGGGCAGGCTGTGGGCGACGATGGCGCCCTCGGCCTGCCAGGCGGGGTTGCGGGTGACGACGATGTTGGTGCGCCCGGGCAGGGGGCGAAAGCGTGCCGGCAGGCTGTCCCAGGTGGCGCGGCCCATGACGACGGCGGCGCCCTGGGTCTGCTGGCGGAAGTGCGCCAGGTCTTCCGGCAGGTGCCAGGGCATGGTGCCGTCCTTGCCAATCACTGCGTTGGCGGCTTGGGCGTAAATCAGGCAGATGGGCATGGCAGAAGAGGTTGTGTAATAAAAATAGCTGCTTGCGCTTTTTATAAAACGATTTCAGATGGTTTTCTATCTGAAATCGTTTGAATGCCGGCGGTAGCAGCTCTGTTTTATGAAGTGTCAGATCGTAAACACGTTCTCAGACAGCGACGGGCGCCTTGATCGGGCTGTGGTGCTGGTAGTCGCGTACTTCGAAATCTTCCAGCGTGTAGTCGAACAGGCTGGCGGGGCGGCGCTGGATGTGCAGCGTGGGGTAGGGGTAGGGGGCGCGGGCCAGCTGGGTCTGCACCTGTTCC
>JAHRXD010000200.1 GCA_019104825.1 Comamonas sp. | reverse complement strand
GCAGCATGCGGGCCGAAGAGCGCCTGGCGGCGTTCATCCTGAATCTGGTGCAGCGCCTGCATTCACGGGGCTTTTCCTCCTCGGAGCTGATTCTGCGCATGACCCGCGAGGAAATCGGCAGCTACCTGGGCCTGAAGCTGGAAACCGTAAGCCGCACTTTCTCCAAATTCGTCGAAGACGGCATCGTCGAAGTCAAGCAGCGCCACATCCGCATCCTGGATCAAGAGGCGCTGCAGCGTCTGGTCAATAGCTCACGCGAAGGCCGCTGAAGCATCGGCCGAACACCGCATAAATGACCAAAGAGGAAACCGTGCCCCTTTGGCCATTTTCTTTGGAGCGTACGGACGATCCTACAGATACCAATTGAGCGCTTGCGGACGCCGCTCGGTCGTGAACCACAACGGCTCCAGGTACAGGCGCTCCGGCTTTACCGGCTCATCCTGCCCGACCAGATACACCATCATTTCCCTGCGGCGCAGTACCACATGGCTGACGGTTTCTTCGCGCCCCCCTTGCAAGACGCGGGTTCCGGGCTTGAACAAGGGCATTTGGAACAAATGGCCCCGAGACGAAACGTCGGCCCCCGGGGCCGCCTGGGTAGAAGTCGTACTGTTCATCATTGATGACCTTTTCAAGCTTTTTCATTGCACACAATAAACGCTTGGTGTATCGGCAGATGCCCACCAAAGTTGAGCCACTTTTTCAACCTTCCTGCTCTTTCCCGGTTTTTCAAGGACTTCTCCGTGCGCTTCAAGCCCGACACCTTCACCCTTGCCCTGCTCTCGACCGTCGTCCTGGCCAGCCTGGCCCCGGCCACCGGGCAGTTTGCCCACCTCCTGGATCAAGCCACGACCTGGGTGATCGTGCTGCTGTTTTTCCTGCATGGCAGCAAACTGTCCCGCCAGGCCATCTGGGCAGGCATCGGGCATTGGCGCCTGCACCTTGTCGTCACGGCCACCACTTTTGCCATCTTTCCGCTGATCGGCTGGCTGGCACAGCCTCTCTTTGCCTGGGCGCTTCCTGCCCCGCTGGTGCAGGGGATGCTGTTCCTGTGCGCCCTGCCCGCGACGGTGCAGTCGGCCATTGCCCTCACCAGCGTTGCCCGGGGCAACATCCCGGCCGCCGTGTGCAGCGCTTCCGGCTCGACCCTGATGGGCATCGTGTTCACCCCCCTGCTGGTCGGCGCCCTGCTGGCGCACAGCGGCGGCAGCGCGGGCGACCCGCTGGAGGCCGTCGCACGCATCGCCGTGCAACTGCTGCTGCCGTTTGCCGCAGGCCACCTGCTGCGCCCGTGGACAAGCAAGCTCTTGCAGCAGGCGGGATCGAAAATCCGCATCGTCGATCAAGGCTCGATCTTGCTGGTCGTCTACGCCGCCTTCAGCAGCGCCGTGGTCGCCGGACTGTGGCAGCAAATGCCGCTGCCGGCCATGGCGGTGCTGTTCGGCCTGTGCGCCCTGCTGCTTGCCATCGTCATGGGCTGGTGCCTCTGGATCAGCCGACGCCTGGGCTTCAGCGCGGCGGATGAAGCGACGATTCTTTTCTGCGGCGCCCAGAAAAGCCTGGTCAGCGGTATTCCCATGGCCAAGGTGTTGTTTTCCGCCGCCATGGTCGGGCCGATGGTGCTGCCGGTGATGCTGTTCCACCCGATGCAGGTCATGGTGTCGGCCGTGCTTGCCGGGCGCTATGGGCGTCGGCACGACGCTGCCAACACCCTGGCCTGACAACAAGTACAACCCATGATTACCCTCGATATACAAATATTAAAAACCATGGTTGCACCTACCCTTTCCCAGGCTTGCGAAAATAGGACGAACGTCCCCTTCGTGCGTGCTTGCAAAGCGCGTGCCAAGCGGGACTTTTCCTTTCAACAACGGCTGGCACCGCCAGCCCGCCAAGAAAAGAGGCCTATTTCATGCACATCAACTTCAGTGCCTACTACACGCTGATCCTGGCAGTGCTTGTGCTGCTGCTCGGTAAATTCTTAGTCCAGCGCATCCGTTTTCTGCGCGATTTCAATATCCCGGAACCCGTGGCCGGGGGGTTGGTCGTTGCCGCCGTGATTTACACCCTGCATGAGACCATGGGGCTGACATTGGGTTTTGAAAGCAGCTTGCAGACGGCTTTCATGCTGATCTTTTTCTCCTCCATCGGCCTGAGCGCGAATTTCTCCAAACTACGCGAAGGGGGGATGGGACTGATGGTGTTCCTGGGCGTGATTGCACTGTTCATCGTTGTGCAGAATACGGTCGGCATGGGCCTGGCCGGTCTGCTGGGACTGGACCCGCTGATCGGTCTGGTAGCCGGTTCGATCACCCTGGTGGGCGGACACGGCACGGCCGGTGCCTGGGGTTCGGTGCTGGAGGGGCAATATGGCCTGACAGGTGCAACCACTCTGGGGATTGCATGTGCCACCTTCGGCCTGGTGATTGGGGGACTGCTGGGCGGCCCGCTGGCCAAGCGCCTGATTACGCACCACCAGTTGGCCACGGCACGCCCGGACGCCGAGCAACTGGCCGCTACCGCCCCGACGGTGCCAGAGAGCGGCGAGCTGCCCAACTTCGAGTTCCCCTCGAATGCGCCACGCCTGATTACGGCCGACGCTGCCATCGAAACCCTGGCCCTATTTGCCGGCTGCCTGGCGTTCGCCGAATTCATGACTCATTTGACCAAGGACACGGCCATCCAGCTACCGACCTTTGTCTGGGCGCTGGGTTCGGGGGTCGTGATCCGCAACGTTCTGGACTACGTCTTCGGCATCAAGGTGTTCGACCGTGCCATCGACGTGTTCGGCAACGCCGGCCTCTCGATTTACCTGGCCATGGCCTTGCTCTCTCTGAGGCTGTGGGAGCTGACCGACCTGGCCGCCCCGCTGATGGTGATTCTGGCAGCACAAACGGTGGTGATGGCGCTGTACGCCGGCTTCGTCACCTTCCGCATCATGGGCAAGAACTACGACGCCGCCGTGCTGGCCGCCGGTCATTGCGGGTTCGGCATGGGGGCCACCCCGACGGCCGTCGCCAACATGCAGGCCATCACCAACCAGTATGGCCCCTCCCACAAGGCATTCCTGATCGTGCCGCTGGTGGGTGCCTTCTTCATCGACATCATCAACGCCTTCATGATCCAGGGCTTCATCCAGCTGGTGCGCTAATCCCGGCGCTACGGCCCGGCCGCACCACCGGGCTTTTTTCCGGCAGCTCGGCGATGGGCTCCCGGGTCTGCGCATACCATCGGGGCCATGCGTTTTTTCCGGTTCCTTTCCGCCGCCCTGCTGGCACTGCTGGTTTGCGGCTGTGCCTTGCCGCCCTTGGCCGAACGCAGCCACAGCGCCGCCGTACCGGCCAGCAGCACCGCACACACGCTGCTGGGCCTGACGGCAGCGCACCTGCGGGCGCAAGAGCAAGCACCGGCACAGACCACCGGCATCACCCCCCTGGACAGCCCGCGCGAGGCTTTTGCCGCCCGCCACTTCCTGGCCCGCAGCGCGGTGCAGACGCTGGACGTGCAGTACTACATCTGGCGCCCGGACACCAGCGGCCTGATGCTGCTGGGCGATCTCCTGGCCGCCGCCGACCGGGGCGTGCGTGTGCGCCTGCTGCTCGACGATGGCGGCACGGGGGGCATGGACACCCTGCTGCACACCCTGAGCAGCCACCCGAATCTGGAGGTGCGCCTGTTCAATCCCTTTGTGCTGCGCTGGCCCAAGTTGCTGGGCTACCTGTTCGACTTTCAGCGCACCAACCGGCGGATGCACAACAAATCGTTCACGGCGGACAACCAGGCCAGCATCGTCGGCGGGCGCAACATCGGCAATGAATACTTCGGCAGCCCGCAAGGGGTCTTGTTTGCCGACCTGGACGTGCTGGCCCTGGGCCCGGCTGTGCAGGACATCTCCCAGGATTTCGACCGCTACTGGGCCAGCGCATCCGCCTACCCGATCGAGCGTATCGTCACCGTCCCCTACCAACTGACCATGGCCGAACTGCGCCAGCGCATCCAGACCAAGGCCGACAGTGCCGAAGGCCAACGCTACCAGCAGGCCCTGACGGGCAGCCGCCTGCTGCAGCAACTGACGCAACAGGATCTGAGCCTGCTGTGGGCGCCAACGCACCTGGTCAGCGACGACCCGGCCAAGGTGCTGGGCCAGGCCCCCGAGCAGCAGTTGATCGGCGCCCAGCTCGCCGCCGTGATTGGCTCCCCGATGCAATCGGTCGATCTGGTATCGCCCTACTTCGTGCCCACACAGGCGGGGGTGGACGCGCTGGCGCAACTGCGCAGCCAAGGCATCCAGGTGCGGGTGCTGACCAATGCGCTGGAAGCCACGGACGTGAGCATCGTCCACGCGGGCTATGCCCGCTACCGCGCCCCGCTCCTGCGCATGGGGGTGGAGCTGTACGAGCTGCGCCGCCAGGCACCGCCAGAGCCGCCACGCCCCCTGCACGAACGCTTCAAACGCCGCTGGCTACTGGCCGGCAGCGGCACCAGCCTGCACGCCAAGACCTTTGCCATCGACGGCCAGC
>JAHRXD010000193.1 GCA_019104825.1 Comamonas sp. | reverse complement strand
TACGTGCCGCCTACCGAATAAGCCGTGCCATAATCGCCCGCTTCTCGCGGGAGAGCGGGCTGCCGTCACCACCAGCCCCGCCGAAGGCGCAAACTCCCATAATCGCTCAGGCCCCGGTACCGCAAGAAGATTTCGCCGACTGGAGAGCAGCCACCGCCAGGCCCATGCTTGGACGCCGTGGCTCACCGAAGGGGCAAGTGCGCCACCCGCGCACGCAACTCTCAGGTAAAAGGACAGCGGGAGAGGCACCCCTCCTTCACCCCGTAAGGTGTTTATGCTGCCCTCGACCTCGCTGCTGGAATCCTTCCAGTTCTCGCAACTGACCACCATGCTGGTCATCTACCTCATCGCCATCACGGCCGAAGCCATGTCCGGCGCCCTGGCCGCCGGGCGGCGCAACATGGACATCTTCGGCGTGGCCGTGATCGCCTTCGTCACCGCGCTGGGCGGCGGCACCATCCGCGACATGGTGTTGGGCCACTACCCCATCGGCTGGACGCAGCACCCCGAATACGTCTATCTGGTCATCAGCGCCGGGCTGCTGACCACCATCGTGGCCCGCCACATGCGCCATTTAAAGCAGGTGTTTTTGCTGCTGGACGCCATGGGGCTGATCGCCTTTTCGCTGATCGGTTGCAGCGTGGCCCTGGAGCATGGCTACCCGCGCGTGGTCGTCATCATGGCCGGGATGCTTACCGGCATCAGCGGCGGCATCGTGCGCGACGTGCTGTGCAACCAGGTGCCGGTGGTCTTCCGCCGCGAGCTGTACGCCAGCGTCTCCCTGGCCGTGTGCCTGCTGTATTGGGCGCTGGAAGTGTTGCAGGTGAACCACGACATCAGCATTGCCGTGTGCTTTGCCGGCGGTCTGGCATTTCGCCTGCTGGCCATTCGCCTGGGCTGGCGCCTGCCGGTGTTCTCTTACCAGGAGCGCTGGGAATGAGCCGGCCCCTGCCGGACTGGCTCGCCCCCCTGCCCCGCGCCTGGGCGCAGCACAGCGGCTGGCGCGTGCTGGATGTCAGCGGCGATGCGCAGGCCCTGCTCGCCGTATCCCACGCCTGGCTGGCCCAGCCGCAGCAGCGCCCGCAGCCCTTGCACTATGTGCTGGTCTTGCCCGATGCGCAGCCCTTGCTGGCCTGCGCCCCTGCCCCCTGGCAGGCGCAACTGAATGGCCTGCTGCCCGGCGTGCAGCGCATCGTGCTGGAAGGCGGCGCCCTGCAACTGACCCTGTGGCTGGGCGATTCCCACACCCTGCTGCGCAAACAAGGCATGGTGGCCGACACCATCGTGCTGGGCAGCGATGCCCGGCCCTGGCTGGAACCGCACGCCCTCAAGCCCCTGCTGCGCCACTGCCAGCGCGGCACCGAATGGCTGGCCCCGCAGAATGCCGATCTGGCCAATTTGGCGGGATTGCTGCAACGCAGCGGCTGCGCCATCGTCCATGCGAACGGGCACCTGCACGCCCGCTTCGACCCGCCCTGGCCACTGCGCAAGCCGACGGCCCAGCCCACCCGCCCCGGCACCGCCGTGGTGCTGGGCGCAGGGCTGGCCGGCAGCAGCGCCGCCTGGAGCCTGGCCCAGCGCGGCTGGCAGGTGACGGTACTGGGCAGCGGCGCGGCGCCTGCCGATGGTGCCTCGGGCCTGCCCGCCGGGCTGTTCTGCCCGCACACCTCGCCGGACGACTGCCCGCTGTCGCGCCTGTCCCGCACCGGACTGCACGCCCTGCTGCCGCGCCTGGCGCAATGCTGCACGCCGGGCCAGGATTGGGAATTAAGCGGTGTTCTGGAACACGACAGCCTGGAGCCACGCCACCTTGCCTGGGCAGATGGCCCGGGATGGGCCTGGAGCCAAACCGCGCCAGCCACGCAATGCGCAGCGGCGGGCCTGCCTGCCAACGCCCCGGCGCTGTGGCACCACCGCGCAGGCTGGTTGCGCCCGGCAGCCCTGGTGGCGGCGCAGTTGCAGCACCCGAACATCCGCTTCATCGGCCATACCGAAATTACCCAACTCCAGCCCACCGACGGCGGCTGGCAGGCGCTGGACGGCCATCACCACGCCGTGGCCCAGGCCGACATCGCCGTCATTGCCACCGGGCCGGCCAGCGCCCGGTTTCTGCCCGCCCACTGGCGGCTGCAAACCTTGCGCGGCCAGGTCACCTGGGGGCGCTGCACGGCAGACAACGCAGCGGCGCTGCCGCCCTGCCCGGTCAATGGCAGCGGCAATCTGGTGCCCCGCGTGCCCGATGCCGACGGACCGTTCTGGGTCATGGGTTCCACCTTCGAGCGGGATGTGACCGCGCTGCCCGTCGCCCCCGCCGATCAGGCCGCCGCCCACGCGCACAACCTGGGCAAGCTGGCGCAACTGCTGCCCGCCAGCGCCGCCCAACTCGCCCCGGCCTTTACGCCCGGCGACCCGGCCTGCCTGCCCACCTGGGGCCGGGTACGGCTCGCCAGCCATGACCGCCTGCCCATCGTCGGCCCGGTGCCAAATTCCCCCGGCCTGTTCACCCTCACCGCCCTCGGCGCACGTGGCATCACCCTGTCCACGCTGTGCGGCGAACTGCTGGCCGGACAACTGCACGCCGAGCCGCTGCCGCTGGATGCCCAACTGGCCCAGCACCTGCACACGGGCAGGATGCAATAAAGGGAGCTGCTACCGATGATCAGATAAAGATTTGAAAATCATTTATCTTTGAAATCCTTTATATACCAGCGCTAGCAGCAACAAGATTGATAGTAATCGGCACTTTATAAACCACATAAACCACATTCCCATGCAAGCCCTGCTCGACTGCATCGCCCAACTCACCCCGCCCCAGGAGGCCTGCCGCCTGTTCCATGGTCGGGGCGGGCAGCACCCCGGCTGCGAACACCTCACGCTGGACGCCTATCCGCCCGTGCTGGTGCTGACCAGTTTTGCCCCGCTGGAAGCCGCCACGCTGGCGGCCATCGGGCAGGCGCTGGAACAGCGCTACGCAGTGTTGGGGCAGGAGCTGCACTGGGTCTTCCAGCAGCGCCAAAGCGGCTTGCCCGCCCACACGCAGCTCATGCGCGGCAGCCTGCCCGAGCCGCATTTTGTGCCGGAAGGCACCGCCCACTACCGCGTGCGCCTGCTGCAAGGGCAGAACCACGGCCTGTTCCTGGACATGGCCGCTGGCCGCCGCTGGGTGGGCCAGCACATCGCGGCGCAGCGCCAGCAGGGCCAGACGAGCCACATCGGCATGAAGGTGCTGAACCTGTTCGCCTACAGTTGCGCCTTCTCCGTGGCCGCGCTGCAAGCCGGGGCGCAGGAGGTCATCAACATCGACATGGCCAGCGGCGCCCTGGCCCTGGGGCGAGAGAACCACCAGCGCAACGGCCTGACCGGCGCCCGCTTTCTGGCGCACGACATCTTCCATAGCTGGGGCAAGCTAAAGCGCCTGGGGCCCTATGGCCTGGTGATTGCCGACCCGCCCAGCTACCAGAAGGGCAGCTTTGTCGCCCGCAAGGACTACCCCCGCCTGGTGCGCCGCCTGCCCGAGCTGCTGGCCCCCGGCGGCCACGCCCTGCTGTGCCTGAACGCGCCGGAGCTGTCCAGCCAGTTCCTGCACGACACCGTGCAGGAAAACGCCCCCGCCCTGCGCTTCGTGCAGCGCCTGCCCAATCCGCCTGCCTTTGCCGATGTGGACGAGGAACGCAGCCTGAAAGTGCTGCTCTACCGCCTGCAGCCCTGAAGCCCGCGCCTAAGAACGTGTTTACGATCTCGGCGCGAAGGGGTGCGGGAAGCGGATCGGGATGGACTGCTAGGCGCAAACCGCAGTGATAGCCGGAGCTATCGCGAGGATTTGCAACGACGCAGAACGCCCGAGGCCGCGACTGCACACCCGCGCGGAGATCGTAAACAGGTTCTTAGCCCAGCGTCACCCGTGCAAACTTGCGCTTGCCCACTTGCAGCACGAAGCTGCCCGCGTCCAG
>JAHRXD010000184.1 GCA_019104825.1 Comamonas sp. | reverse complement strand
CGGTTTTCAGCTCGATGCGCAGCGGTGTGCCCACCAGATTGAATTCCTTGCGGAAACGCCCTTCCAGAAAACGTTTATAGGCATCCGTGACCAGATTCAGCGAATTGCCGTGAATCACGATAACCGGCGGGTTCATGCCGCCTTGGTGGGCATAGCGCATTTTCGGGCGGTAGGCGCCGACTTTCTTGGGCGTCTGGAATTGCAGGGATTCCTGCAGCACGCGGGTCAGCACCGGCGTGGGCATCTTGCAGGTGGCCGCCTTGTGCGCCTGGGCAATCGAACTCCACAGCGGCCCCAGCCCCTGGCGCTTGGTGGCCGAGATGAAATGCAGATTGGCAAACTTCAGGAAACCCAGCCGGGTTTCGATGGAGCGCTGCACCAGCTCGCGCTGGTACTCGTCCAGCGCATCCCACTTGTTCACGGCCAGCACCACGGCACGGCCACTGTCGAGGATGTAGCCGGCAATGTGCGCGTCCTGGTCGGTCACACCCTCGGTGGCGTCGATCAGCAGCAGCACCACGTTGGCCGATTCGATCGCCTGCAAGGTCTTGACGACCGAGAACTTCTCGATGGCCTGGAACACCTTGCCCTTGCGGCGCAGGCCCGCCGTGTCGATCAGCTCGAACTTCTGCCCGTTGCGCTCGAACGGCACGCTGATGGCATCGCGCGTCGTGCCCGGCAAGTCGAAGGCGACCAGCCGTTCCTCGCCCAGCCAGGTGTTGATCAGTGTCGATTTGCCTGCATTGGGCCGCCCGGCCAAAGCCAGCTTGATGGGCCGCAGCTCGCCGTCTTCCAGCTCCGGCAGCTCTTCTTCCTCGGGCAGCTGCAAGGGGGCCAGGGCCAACTCCACCAGACCGCGCACGCCCTGGCCGTGGGCGGCCGAGACGGGGTACACCTCGCCCAGGCCGAGTTCATAGAACTCCGTGAGCTGGGCGCCGGCCTGCATGCCTTCGGCCTTGTTGGCCACCAGCAGGCAGGGCTTGCCCAGGCGGCGCAGGTAGTTGGCGATTTCATGATCCTGGGCCGAGAGACCATCGCGGGCATCGACGACGAACACCACCACATCCGCCTCGGTCACGGCCTGGCGGGTCTGCTTGGCCATTTCCCGGAAGATGCCCTGGGAGGCGTCCGGCTCGAAGCCGCCGGTATCGATGACGATGTATTCCAGCTTGCCCTGGCGGCCCTGCCCGTAGTGGCGGTCGCGTGTCAGCCCGGCAAAGTCCGAGACGATCGCATCGCGCGACTTGGTCAGCCGGTTGAACAGGGTGGATTTGCCCACGTTGGGCCGCCCTACCAGGGCAATCACAGGTTTCATGCAAACAATCTTAAAAACGCTTTAGTCCGGGCGGAAGCCGTACACCCCGCCGTTGCGGGTCACCACCACCAAGGTATCGGCCACCACCACCGGGGCAACAGCGATGCCGCTGCTGTCGGTGCTGAGGCGGTTCAGCGGGCTGCCATCGTCCTTGGACAGCAGATGCACCAGCCCGGTGCTGTCGCCCACCACGACCGAGCGCCCCAGCGCCAGCGGTGCGGTCAACTGGCGCAGTTGCAGGCGCTCGGTACTCCATTGCTTGGCACCGTCGCGCCGGCTCCAGGCCTGCACCGTGCCATTGCTTTCGGCGCCAAAGACCTGTTCGCTGTTGCTGCCGATGCCGACCGAGCCTTTGGCCTGCGCCGTCCACATCAGGCGGGCCTGGCCGACATCCACACAGCCGACGCTGGCCTGGAAAGCGCGGGCGCACACCACGTCGTTGTTGCGGGCATAGGGGCCGACCAGATCGACCAGCCGCTCCACATCGTTGGTGCCGCGCGGGGTGGCCAGGGGCGCTTCCCACAATACGACACCGTTGTCCGGATTCAAGGCCACCAGACGGCCCGACAGCCCCGCCAGCAACGTATTGCCATGCGCTGCCAGCACACCTTGCTGGCGCAGCACCAACGGCTCGCCATCGCGCTGCAACGTCCACAACTGGGTGCCGTCCTGGGCATCGTAGGCAGTCAGATGGCGGTCGGCCGTCAGCACGAAGACCCGCCCGCCCGCCACCAGCGGGGCGGTGTACGAGGCAGCACTCAGCGGCTTGCTCCACAGGGTACCGCCCTGGCCCAGCACCACCAGATCATTGGCGACGGTGACCACGGCCGCCTGGGTGCCGTCACTGCCCACCCCGGTTTGCAGGGCCTTGCCGACCTGGCTGCGCCATTGTTCGCGGCCCGTTGCGCCATCCAGGCTGACCACGGTGCCATCGGCAGCGGCCAGCACCAGGTTCTGGCCTACCACCTGCGGTGCGATGCTGGCGTTTTTCAGGGCGGGAATGCTGCTGTGCCACGCCTGGCGCACCGGCAGCACAGGCACGTTGGGGCCCAGGTCGGCAGGCTTGGGCGCCTTGGAGCCGCAGGCGGCCAGACCGGCCACAACGGCCAGCGCCAGAGCGCTGCGACGCGCCCACAGGGGAAGGGAAGATGGCTTCATCACGATGCGGACTCCGTCGTCGGTGCAGTAGTTGCCGTGGTTGCCGTAGTTGCAATACCCAGGGCATTGAGTTTGTACGCAACCAGGGCGCGGTATTCCAGCCGCTCATCGAGCTGGTGCCAGGCTTGCTGGTAAGCGGCGATGGCTTCCTGGGTTTTGCCTTGCAGTTGCAGCACATCGCCCAGGCGGTCTTGCGCCAGGGCCTTGAATTCGGGGGCGAAATCGCCTTGCAGCAGGGCGGCGGCGGCATCCAGCTCCTGGGCCTGGATGTGCAGGGCGGCCAGACGCAGCTTGGCCGTGGAGCGGTAGCCCGCATCCTCGACGTGGTCAGCGGCCCATTGCAAGGCGGCCTTGGCGGCATCGGTTTTGCCGGCATCCTGGGCTGCCTTGGCGACCTGCAAGGCGGCCTGGCTGGCCTGGACGGTGGCGCCGTATTCCTTCTTCAATTCTTCAAAGGCCAGGGCCACGCGGCCCTGGTCCTGGCTTTGCACGGCGACGGTCACCGCATCAGCCAGCGCGGCGGCCTGCGTGGCCTGGCGCTGCTGCCACAACTGCCAGCCGTTCCAGGCGGCAAAGCCCCCCAGGACGACGACCAGCACGGTGGTGATCGGGGTGCCCCATTGGTTCCAGAAATGCTTGAATTGGTCAAGCTGCTCTTGTTCTTCCAGGTCCAGATGCGTTGCCATAGTGCCCTAGTAATGCTTCAACGGTAAAAAATCAGGAGTGCGATTGTAGGCTGGCCGCCCAGGTGGCCGCCTCGGCCAGCGGCTGGGTGGTTTGGGCGCCTTGCCCGTCGCGCAGCGCCTTGACGGTGACCTCGCCCCGCGCCAGCTCGTCGCTGCCGAAAATCAGCGCAAAGCGGGCACCGCTGCCATCGGCCTTCTTGAATTGCGATTTCATGCTGCCCATGCCCTGCTCGGTGGCGGCGTGCATCTGCACGCGCACGCCCGCTTCGCGCAAGGCCGTCAGCGTTTGCAGTACCTGGGGCATGGCGGCGGCATCGGGGACGATGGCATAGGCATCGGGCTGCGGCGTGGGGATGTCGGTGCCCAGTTCCTTGACCAGCTCCAGCACGCGCTCCACGCCCAGCGCCCAGCCCACGGCCGGGGCCGGTTTGCCGCCGATTTGCTCGACCAGGTAGTCGTAGCGCCCCCCGGCACAGATGGTGCCCTGGGCGCCCAGCAGGTCGGTGACGAACTCGAACACGGTGAGGTTGTAGTAATCCAGGCCGCGCACCAGACGGGGGTTGAGCGTCCAGGGCACGCCGTTGGCGTCCAGGATGGCCTGCACGCCGCGCAGGTGCGCCAGCGAGGCTTCGCCCAGATATTCGATCAGCTTGGGGGCGTTGTTCACCATGTCCTGCATGGCGGGGTTTTTCGTGTCCAGCACACGCAGCGGGTTGGCGTACATGCGGCGTTTGGCTTCTTCGTCCAGCACGTCCTGGTGCTGCTCCAGGTAGGCAATCAGCGCGGCGCGGTGCGCCTGGCGCTCCTCGGGCTGGCCCAGGCTGTTGATTTCCAACCGCCACTGGGACAGGCCCAGGCGCTTCCACAGGGCCACGGCCAGCAGGATCAGCTCGGCATCCACGTCCGGCCCGGCAAAGCCCAGGGCCTCGGCACCGATCTGGTGGAACTGGCGGTAGCGGCCGCGCTGCGGGCGCTCGTGGCGGAACATGGGGCCGATGTACCACATGCGCTTGCCGCCGTCGTAGAGCAGATTGTTCTCGATCGTGGCCCGCACTAGGCTGGCCGTGCCTTCGGGGCGCAGGGTGAGGTGTTCGCCGTTGAGCTTGTCCTCGAACGAATACATCTCTTTTTCGACGATGTCGGTCACTTCGCCGATGCCGCGCACGAACAACTGGGTGTGTTCCACGATGGGCGTGCGCACGTTGCGGTAGGCGAAGCTGTCCATCAGGTCGCGCACCTGCGCCTCCAGCCACTGCCAGCGCTCGGACTGGCCGGGCAGGATGTCGTTCATACCTTTGACGGCGCTGAGTTTTTCGGGTTTTGCCATGTTGTTCTGGATTATTAAAAAAAGGAGCTATTACCGCTGGATATACAAGGATCTCAGGTAATTTTAGCTTTGAAACCGTTTATGCACCTGCGGAAACAGCTATTGCTTTATTCGCATACCGCTGCTGGACGTAATCCAGCACGATGCGCTGGAACTCCCGGGCGATATGCTCGCCGCGCAGCGTCATGGCCTTTTCGCCGTCGATGTAGACCGGGGCGGTGGGCGCTTCGCCGGTGCCAGGCAGGCTGATGCCGATATCGGCATGTTTGCTCTCGCCCGGGCCATTGACGATGCAGCCCATGACGGCCACTTTCATGCTTTCCACGCCAGGGTATTGCGCACGCCAGACGGGCATTTGCGCCCGCAGGAAGTCGTCGATCTCCTTGGCCAGCTCCTGGAACACCGTGCTGGTGGTGCGCCCGCAGCCGGGGCAGGCGGTAACGCTGGGCACGAAGGAACGCATCCCCAGCGCCTGCAGGATTTCCGCCGCCACCACCACTTCCTGCGTGCGGGCCTCGCCCGGCTGGGGCGTGAGCGAGACGCGGATGGTGTCGCCAATGCCCTCCTGCAACAGAATGCCCAGGGCCACGCTGGAGGACACCGTGCCGCGCGTGCCCATGCCCGCTTCGGTCAGGCCCAGGTGCAGGGCGTAGTCACAGCGCCGCGCCAGTTCGCGGTACACGGCGATCAAATCCTGCACGCCGCTGACCTTGCACGACAGGATGATGTTGTTGCCGTTCAGCCCCAGTTCCTCGGCCCGCTGCGCCGAGGTGATGGCCGAGGTGATCAGCGCCTCGTACATCACCTGCCGCGCATCCCAGGGCCGGGGGCGCTGGCCGTTGGCATCCATCAGCTGCGCCAGCAGTTCCTGGTCCAGGCTGCCCCAGTTCACGCCGATGCGCACCGCCTTG
>JAHRXD010000158.1 GCA_019104825.1 Comamonas sp. | reverse complement strand
TTCTCGGCGTAGGTCGTCACGCCCGTGCCACCGGCGGCGCCGCTGACCATGGTGGCAATGCCGTCGCCAATGAAGGCCCGGCCCATGTACTGGTCGATGTTGCGGCCCGTCATGGCGGTCACGGCCTTGATATGGCCCAGGTTTTCGGCCACCAGGATGATGACCACCGGCACGATCAGCAGCATGGCGTTGGCGCTGAACACCGGCGTGTGCAGGCTGGGCAGGCCCAGCCACGGGGCGGCGATGACCCCGCTCATGTCCACCGGCTTGCCCCAGCCCAGGCCGTTGGTGAAGGCGGCGTAGAGCAGGCTGGCAACGATCAGCCCCAGCAGAATCAGCAGCCGCTGCAACATGCCGCGCGTGAACACCGCCACCAGCGCCACGCAGGTGAAGGTCATGGCCTGCATCCAGGCTTCAAAGTTGTTCGCCGCCATGTTCTTGATCGGCACGGTGGCCAGGTTCAGTCCGATGATGGCCACCACCGAGCCGGTGACCACCGGCGGCATGAGCTTTTCGATCCAGCCCGTGCCGATGGCCTGCACCAGCAACCCCACCAGGGTATAGACCGCGCCGCAGGCAATGATGCCGCCCAGCGCCAGCCCGATGTTGGCGTTGGCCCCCTGGCCGCCGTAGCCCGTGGCGGCAATCACCACGCCGATGAAGGCGAACGACGAACCGAGGTAGCTGGGCACCTTGCCGCCGGTGATGAGGAAGAAGATCAGCGTGCCGATGCCGCTCATCAGCACCGCCAGATTGGGGTCGAACCCCATCAGGATCGGCGCCAGCACGGTCGAGCCGAACATGGCGATGACGTGCTGCACGCCCATCAGGCCGGTCTGCGCCCAGGGCAGGCGCTCGTCGGGGCCGATGACACCGCCGCCCTGCAGCGCCGAGGAAGGTTTTTCTGACCAGGTAAACAGGCCCATCGCATTGATCCTTGAAAAAAACGTGGGCGCGATATTAACTGCCCGCCCGTTCGCCGGCTGCCTGCGTGTCACAGCGTCGTCATACATGTTGCATATCGTAAGAACCTGTTCACGATTTTTCATGGTGCCCGCAAGGAAGGAGTGATCCAGACATGCCGTCGTTGAGTGTTTTTCAGAATCTATCCGTGGCCCGCAAGATGTGGGCCCTGTTTCTGGGGCTGCTGCTGTGCTGCACGGTGGTGGCTGCCGGGCTGCTGGCCTACCTGCAAAGCGTGGAACAGCGCGTCAGCCAGAGCGTGCAGGCCACCGACCAGCGCATCAACCAGGCGCTGCGCTGGCAGGCGCTGACGCTGCAAAGCGTCGAGGCGGCACTGGCCAGCGTGCTGTCGTCCGAGGAGCACCTGATCGCCCAGCTCTCGCACAAGGCCCGGGGCCTGATGGCGCAGGCGGGCAGCCTGCAGGAATCGATGCAGGCCGACGTGCGCAGCGCAGCCGAGCGCGACGGCCTGGCCCAGGTGGACATGGCCCGCAAGACCGTGCTGGACGTGTACGACCAGGCCTACCGGGCGCGTGACCTGGGCATGGCCTGGGAGGCGCAGCAACTGGTGGACACGGCGCTGACCCCTGCCGCCCAGCGCTACGTGCAGGCGCAGGATGCGCTGATCGGCACCTTGCAGCACCAGCGCACCGAGGTGCTGGAGCAGGGCCACGCGCAAAGCGCACTGGCCAAGCAACTGGCTGCGGGCGTGGGGCTGTGCATGGCGCTGCTGGGGGCGTTGCTGTCCATGGCGGCCATCCGCTCCATCACCACCCCGCTGGGCGAGGCGGTACGGCTGGCGCAGACCATTGCCGCAGGCGACCTGAGCCACATACCGAACAGCCAGCGCCGGGACGACCTGGGCCAGCTCATGCAGGCGCTGGCGCAGATGACGCAGCAATTGCGCGGCCTGGTGGGCGAGGTGCAGGGCGGGGTCGAGGCCGTGGCCGCCGCCTCCAGCCAGATGGCGCAGGACAACAGCGCCCTGTCCGACCGCACGGCCCATGCCACCAGGCAGTTGCGTGCCACGGTGGGCAGCATCGACAGTATGGTGGAACTGGTCACACGCTCGGCCGACAACGCCCTGCATGCCGACCGCAGCGCCCGCAGCGTGGCCGAGGCCGCGGCCAGCGGCGGCAGCGTGGTGCAGGAGGTGGTGCGCAACATGCAGGACATGGCGCACAGCAGCCGGCAGGTGGCGGCCATCGTCGGCGTGATCGACGACATCGCCTTCCAGACCAACCTCCTGGCGCTCAATGCCGCCGTCGAGGCTGCACGGGCCGGGCAGCAGGGCCGGGGCTTTGCCGTGGTGGCGGCCGAAGTGCGGGCACTGGCCCAGCGCAGCGGCGAGGCGGCCCGGCAGATCCGCAAGCTGATGGCGCACGCCACCGCGCAGATGCAGTCCGGCCAGGCGCTGGCGCAGCAGGCGGGCCAGCGGATGCAGCACATTGTCAGCGACGTGCAGCAGGTCAGTGCGCTGATCGCCTCGATCACCGAAGCGGCGCAAGCGCAGAACCAGGGCATTGCCCAGATCAGCGCCGCCGTGCAGACCCTCGATCAGATGACCAGCCAGAACGCTGGTCTGGTGGCCGAATCGCACGCTGCCGCGCAGGAACTGTTCCACCAGGCGCGGCGGCTGGAGGCCGGGGCCGGGCGCTTTCGGCTGACTGCCGATGTACCTGAAAAAGTAGCTTTTACCGCTGATGTGGCATTGATTTCAGCATGATTGATGCCTAAAATCGTTGATTGGTCAGCGGAAACAGCTATGTTTATTGTGCTGCGGCACTGCCGGCCTGCACCTGGGCCGAGGCGGGCAGGCCGAAGATGCGGTCGAACGACCAGTTGAAGGCGTAGGTATAGACCAGGAAGAAGGCCAGCATTCCGGCCTCCATCACCGTCGCCTCCCACAGGCTGATGCCGAACCACCAGGCCATGATGGGGATCAGGATGGCCCCCAGCCCGCCCTCGAACCCCAGGGCGTGGGCGATGCGGCGCTTGAGCGAGCGGCCCTTGACCGCCTGGCGTAGCTCCCAGCGCTCGAACCAGTGGTTGAAGGTCACGTTCCAGGTCATGGCGATGACCGAGGCCGCAATGGCCATGGCCCCCGATTCGCCCGCCTGCTGGCCGATCAGCATGAACAGGCCGCTGGCGCAGAAAATGGCAATCAGCTCATACAGGCCGACGAACAGCACGCGACGCCAGGGGCCTTGCAAACCGGTGATTTTTGGGGTGGCCACCGCGTCCACCGAAGAAGAAACAGACAAAGACATAAGGGCGCCAAGTGTAGGCGCAGGGGGCCGGGCTGGCTGCGGTGGGGGCTTGGCGGCGTGCCAGCCCGGGGCCGTCACCGCCGCCGGGCTTGCTCGTACAGGCCCTGCACCTTGGGCACGTTGGCCTGCAACTGGCGGATGCGCTGCGGCCCGCTGGGGTGGGTGGAGAGGAAGTTCAGCCCCTGGCCGTTGCTGCCGGTGGCAGTGCCCATTTTTTCCCACAGGCGCACGGCGGCCTGCGGGTTGAAACCGGCGCGGGCGGCGATCTCCAGGCCGACCAGATCGGCATCGGTCTCGTCGCTGCGGCTGAAATTCAGGCTGAGCAACTGCCCGCCCAGCCGTGCGGCGTAATTGCCCAGGTCGCCCAGGCCCAGCAACTGCGCCCCCAGCGACAGGCCGATGCCGGTGGCCGAATTTTTCGCCAACTGCTCGCGGGCATGTTCGCGCAGGGCGTGGGCCATTTCGTGGCCCATGACCATGGCCACCTCGTCGTCGGTCAGGCGCAGCTTGTCCAGGATGCCGGTGAAGAAGGCGATCTTGCCGCCGGGCATGCAGAAGGCGTTGATCTCATCGCTGCGGATCAGCGCCACCTGCCACTGCCACTGGCGGGCGCGTTCGTTCCAGGGCGGGGTGAACGGAATCAGCCGCCGGGCAATGGCCTGCAGGCGCTGAACCTGCGCATCGCCATCGGGCACCAGGGCGCCCTTGGCCCGGGCCTGTTGCAGCAGCTGGGCGTATTGCTGGGCGGCGGATTGTTCCAGTTGCTCGGCAGGCACCAGATGGCGCAGCCGCGAGGCGCTGCCCACCGCGACCTGGGCCAGGGCGGGCACGGCAACCGCCGCCGCACCGGCAGCCAGGAGCCAGCGGCGGCGCGAGAGGGTGGAGAGGGCAGCAGACGGCATAGGCGTTCAAGTGTAGAACAGCCGGGCAAAACACGGCGGGAACGCAGCAGCCGGACATTGCGGACAATGGCGGGCATGAGCGAAACCCACGAAGACCTTTCCCCCGATTTGCGCCCCCTGCTGCACGCCCTGGAAGCGGCGCTGCGCGACGCCGGTTTCTGGGAGCCGATGCCGCCCGGCCCCGAGGCGCTGGCCTCCACCATGCCGTTCATGGTCGATACCCTGCGCATCGAGCAATGGCTGCAATGGATTTTGCTGCCGCGCCTGCACGCCCTGCTGGATGCCCGGGCGCCGCTGCCCGGCGCGTGCAGCGTGCATCCGCTGGCGCAATACGAGTGGGCGCAGCGCGGCTGCGGCCCGGCCAGCCAGGCCGTGCTGGCGGTGCTGCTGGCGATCGACGGGCGGCTTTCGCAGCAATAAAAATAGCTTTTTTCGAAGGTATTCAAACGATTTCAGCATGTTTTGTATCTGAAATCGTTTGTATGACTGCGCAAGAAGCTCCTTGATTCATAGTTTCAAGCCAGCGCAGCGCGAGGGCATTACGGCAGCACGATGCGGCCTTCGCGCAGCGCCCGGATGAGCAGGTCGGGCGTGGCGCGGATGTGCGCCTCCAGCGCCAGGGCGGCGCGGGCTTCCTGGCCCTGGAGGGCGTATTCGACGATGGCGGCGTGTTCGGCATGGACATCGCGGATGCAGCCCGGCAAGGCCATGGCGTAGCAGCGGTAGCGCTCGCTGTGGCGCGAGAGCAGGCGCAGCACGCGCAGCGTCCAGGGCGACGGGTGGCCGCCGAGCAGTGCCTCGTGGAAACGGACGTTGAGCTGCTCCCAATGGGGCCGTCGCTCCGGGGCGATGGGCTCCACGGTGGAGATAGCGGCATACGCCTGCTCCACCTCGCGCCGCCAGCGGGCATCGCCGTTGCGGATGGACAGGCGCAGCGCCTCGGTTTCGACCTGTACGCGCAGGAGGGTGATGTCTTCCAGCTCCTCCAGCGCGATCGGCGCGACGCGAAAGCCACGCTGCCCTTCGGTGGTGACCAGGGCATCGCTGACCAGGCGCGTCAGGGCTTCGCGCAGGGTGCCGGCGCCCACGGCGTACTGGGTGCGCAGGTGTTCGATGCGCAGCTTGCTGCCCGGGGGCAGGCGGCCTTCGATGATGTCGGTGCGCAGCGTGGCATAGGTCTGCTCGATCAGGGTGCGGTTGGCGTGCGTGAACGGGGCATCGGCGGGCGGGTTGCCGATGTCCAGGGTCGGGAGGGGGTGGGAGAAGCTGCGCTTGGCCATAAGGGTGCGTTTTCAGGAAGGAAGGGGGCCGGAGCGCTCGTGCAGGCGTTGCAGCCGGTAGCTCAGTTGCGGGCGTGTCAGGCCCAGCGCCCGGGCGGCGGCGGCCAGGTTGCCGCCGGCGCGGGCCACGGCTTCGGTCAGCAGGGCATTTTCCAGCGCTTCCAGCGTCATGCCGCTTTGTTGCAGGTGGTCGTACCACTGGGCGGTGAACCGGCTGTCGCAGGCGGTGGCTTCCAGTTGCCCGGCCACCCCCACCGTGGCCCCGGCGGGCAGGTTCAGGTGGGGGAACAGCGCCTCGGCGTCCACCTCCTCGTCGTTGGCGGTGAGGATGATGCCGCGCTCGATCAGGTTTTCCAGCTCGCGCACGTTGCCCGGCCACTGGTGCGCCTGCATGGCGGCCAGTGCCCGGTCGGTAAAGCCCAGCAGGCGCTTGCCGTGCTGGGTGGCGAACTTGTGCAGCAGGTGCATGGCCAGCTGGCCGATGTCCTCGCCGCGCTCGCGCAGCGGCGGGATGTGGATGGGGTAGATGTTCAGGCGGTACAGCAAATCCTGGCGGAAGCGCCCTTCGCGCACGGCCTGTTCCAGGTCGACGTTGGTGGCGGCCACGACGCGCACGTCCACCTTGCGCGGCTGGCTGGCGCCCAGGCGGTCGATCTCGCCGCTTTGCAGCACGCGCAGCAGCTTGGCCTGGGCGGGCAGGGGCAGTTCGCCCAGTTCGTCGAGCATCAGCGTGCCGCCGTGGGCCCGCTCGAAGCGGCCCATGCGCGGGGCGGCCGCGCCGGTGTAGGCGCCTTTTTCGGCGCCGAACAGCTCGCTTTCGATCAGCTCGGCGGGCAGGGCGGCGCAGTTCACGGCGACAAACGGCTTGTCGGCCCGCGTACTCATGGCGTGCAGGGCGCGGGCAAAGCGTTCCTTGCCCGTGCCGGTTTCGCCGGTCAGCAGCACGGTGACCTGGGTTTCGGCGGCCTTGCGCAGCAGCTCGGCGGTGCGCTGGAAGGCGGGGGAGCTGCCGACCAGCGGCCCCAGCTCGTCCGCCGGTTGCAGTTGCGTGCGCAGGGTCTGCACCTGGGCCTGCAGCTCGTCGAGCTTGACCAGCATGGAGTCGGCGTCGTAGTCGCGGGCCATGGCTTCGCCGTCGGGCCATTCCTCGGCGTAGCGGCCTTCGATGGCGCAATGCTCGTGGCCGCAGGCGGCGCATTGCACTTCCTTGTAAAGCACGGGGCGGCGGAAAAAGGCGCTGGTATAGCCCGAGGCATAGCCCAGCAGCATCCAGCACACGGGGTCGTCCTGTGGGCCGAATTCACGGGCATGGACTTCGGCCTCCCAACTGTGGTCCCAGCGGAAGCGGGCCAGGAAATGGCCCCGGGCCTCGTCCAGTTCAAAGGTCAGGGGGGTGACCTGCACGGCCCCTTCCAGCATGTGCAGTTGCGGGCCGACGGCAAAGCCATCGAACAGGCTGGCGTCGGGGCGAATCTGGCGGGCCAGCAGGGCGTCGCGTTCGCCGGCGGCGTAGCCCGAGCGCATCAGCACCCGGCGCGTCTGCGTGCGGCCCAGGGTGGCCATCAGCTCGCGGCGCAGGGCGTGCAAGGCGGCCATGTGCAGCAACAGCATCCGCTGGTCGGACAGCCAGATGCGGCCATCGTTGGCCGAGAAATGCACCAGACGGCGCAGATCCTGGTCTGAAGGCATGGGAGGAAGTAGCGTGGACATGCGCAAAAGTATCGATAAAAACACTTTTCCTGCCTATGGGGCTAGCCCCATGCCTGGGCGGTCGGGAAATTGATCATTTCATCAATTCGGTTAAATGTTGTTGCGTATTTCATCATGTTGCAACGCAATATCGGCAGGACTGTGCCGATTTTTTACAGCGGCAGCGGCGGGGGTGACGGGCTGCGAAGTCGAAAGTTTTTAGTGTTTACCCTGAATTTATCGATATTTATCGGATTTTTGCCAAAGTTGGCATGGTCTGTGCGGAACCCGGGGCACTACGCGACTTTGAGGAGCCTTTCATGGATACCAAGCCCGCTACGCCTGGCACGCCGGATGCGCAATGGGACGTGACCCGCAAATACGTGCGGGAAGTGCAACAGCACGACAACGGCATGGTGGAGTTCGAGTTTGCCGTCGGTGAGCCGGGCCTGTTCGTCGAAATGGTCATGCCCCGCCCGGAGTTCGAGGACTTCTGCGCCATGCACGGCGTGCAGCCCACCCGGGGCCGCCTGCCCGAGCAGGCCGCAGGCAGTGCCGAACACGAATGGGACTGGAGCCTGCACGACGCCCGCCAGCAGCACTTCCGGCACGCACCCTGACCGCTTTCCCGGCCCCCTTTTCTTCCACTGCACAAACCAAGGAGACACCCCCTCATGCAAATCGACTTGCGCACCGTCAGCATCACGCCGCTGCGGCAGACCTACAACCATATCGCCGAGCGGCTGGGCGCGGACAAGCCCGCCTCACGCTACATCGAAGGCACGATGAACGTGCAGCCCGATGCGAATTTCCACTACCGCCCGACCTGGGACCCCGAGCATGAGCTGTTCGACCCGCGCCGCACCCGCCTGGTGATGCAGGACTGGTATGCGCTGAAGGACCCGCGCCAGTTCTACTACGGCACCTACACCCAGGCCCGCGCCCGGATGCAGGAGGTGGCCGAGGCCGATTTCGACCTGGTCGAAACCCGGGGGCTGGCCGAGCGCTACGACGACGGCGCCCGCCGCAAGGCGCTGGATTTCTACGTGCCGCTGCGCCACGTGGCCTGGGGTGCGAACATGAATGGCGCCTACCAGTGCGCCTATGGCTACGGCACGGCCATCACCCAGCCCTGCCTGTATGCGGGCATGGACCAGCTGGGCATTGCCCAGTATCTGACGCGCCTGGGCCTGCTGCTGGGCAACCAGGGGGAGCTGGAAGCGGGCAAGCAGGCCTGGCTGGAAGCCCCCGCCTGGCAGGGGCTGCGCCGGGTGGTGGAGGACACCTGGGTGCTGAAGGACTGGATGGAGCTGTTCGTGGCGCAGAACGTGGTGCTGGACGGCGTGCTGTTCACCCTGGCCTACCGGGAGGTGGACGAGGCGCTGAGCCAGCAGGCCGGCCCGGTCGTTTCCATGCTCACCCGCTTCCAGGCCGAATGGGCGCAGGACGCCAACAAGTGGGTGGATGCGGTGATGAAGGTGGCCGCCGCCGAAAGCGCGGACAACCAGACGCTGCTCAGCGGCTGGTACGCCGACTGGCGCAGCCGCGTGCAGCAGGCCCTGGCCCCCGTGGCGGCGCTGGCCCTGGGCGCCGATGCCCCTGCCGCGCTGGAGCGCAGCGTGGCCGTGCTGGATGCCCGCATGGCCAAGGCGGGTCTGCGGCCTGAGCCGGCCTGAACGTCACTTTTTATTCAGGAGTACCGGAATGTCCAACGTATTCATTGCCTTTCAGAAAAACGAAGACTCACGCGCCATCGTCAACGCCATCCTGGCGGACAACCCCCAGGCCATCGTCAGCGACCAGCCGGCCATGGTGAAGATCGACGTGCCCGGCCATCTGGTCGTGCGCAAAAGCACCATCGAAGCAGAAATGGGCCGCGATTTCGACCTGCAGGAGATGCAGGTGCATCTCATCACCATGAGCGGCAACGTCGACGAGACCGACGACGAGTTCACCCTCACCTGGCACCAGTAACACCGATCCGGACGACCCAAGGAGACACCCCATGGACATGAAAGCCAACAAGAAGCTCGGCCTCAAAGAGCGCTACAACCTGATGACCCGCGACCTGGCCTGGACGCCGACCTACCAGGCGGTCAAGGACGTGTTCCCGTACATGGAGTACGAGGGCATCAAGATCCACGACTGGGACAAGTTCGAGGACCCCTTCCGCATGACGATGGATTCGTACTGGAAGTACCAGGCCGAGAAGGAGCGCAAGCTCTACGCCATCATCGACGCCTTCACGCAGAACAACGGCCACCTGGGCGTGACCGATGCCCGCTACATCAACACCCTGAAGCTGTTCCTGACGGGCGTCTCGCCGCTGGAATACATGGCACACCGGGGCTTTGCCCACGTGGGCCGCCAGTACCCCGGCGCCGGCCCGCGCGTGGCCTGCATGATGCAGAGCCTGGACGAAATTCGCCACGCGCAGACGCAGATCCACAGCCTGTCCAACTACAACAAGCACTACAACGGCTTCCAGAACTGGCGCCACCAGCACGATCGCGTGTGGTACCTGTCGGTGCCCAAATCCTTCTTTGACGACGCCGTCAGTGCCGGCCCGTTCGAGTTCATCGTCGCCATCGGCTTTGCCTTCGAATATGTGCTGACCAACCTGCTGTTCGTGCCCTTCATCAGCGGCGCGGCCTACAACGGCGACATGGGCGCCATGGCCTTCGGCTTCTCGGCCCAGTCCGACGAGTCGCGCCACATGACGCTGGGGCTGGAGATCATCAAGTTCATCCTGGAGCAGGACCCGGACAACCTGCCCATCGTGCAGGCCTGGCTGGACAAATGGTTCTGGCGCGGCTATCGCGTGCTCACCCTGGTGGCGATGATGATGGACTACATGCTGCCCAAGCGTGTGATGAGCTGGAAGGAAGCCTGGGAAATCTACGCCGAGCAGAACGGCGCGGCCCTGTTCAACGACCTGGCCCGCTACGGCATCAAGGTGCCCCAGGGCTGGGAGCAGGCCTGCAAGGACAAGGACCACCTGAGCCACCAGGCCTGGAACGTGTTCTACAACTACGGCGCTGCCGCCCCCTTCCACACCTGGGCGCCCAGCGAGAAGGACATGGAGTGGCTGTCGGCCAAGTACCCCGATACCTTCGACAAGTACTACCGCCCGCTGTGGACGCACTACGCCAAGGAGCAGGCCGAGGGCAAGCGCTTCTACAACGGCACGCTGCCCATGCTGTGCCAGGTCTGCCAGGTGCCGATGTTCTTCACCGAGCCGGACGACCCGACCAAGATCGCTTACCGCGAAACCGAGTACCAGGGCATGAAGTACCACTGCTGCTCGGACGGCTGCAAGCACATCTTCGACAACGAGCCGGAGAAGTACGTGCAAAGCTGGCTGCCCGTGCACCAGATCTACCAGGGCAACTGCTTCCCCGAGGACGTGGACCCCACCCAGCCCGACTTCAACCCCCTGGCCGAGGTGCTGCGCTGGTACCGCATCAACCCGGGCCAGGACAACATGGACTACGCCGACTCGCCGGACAAGCAGAACTTCGAGACGTGGCGTGCGCAAGCCACCGGCAACTGAAGCGCCAGCAATCCAGAGAAAAAAAGGAGATATCCCATGGCTGTCAAATCCCTGACCCCCTACCCGTTCGCCCCCAAGGACACGGTGGACAAATTCCCCGCGCCGCTGCTCTACATCGGCTGGGAAGACCACAAGCTGTTCTGCGCCCCCGTGTGCGTGCCCATGCCGCCCAGCACCACGTTCGGCGACCTGGTGCGCGGCACGCTGTCCGGCATTTACAGCGCCCACCCGGACTTTGCCCGCATCGACTGGGCGCAGGCCGAGTGGTTTCTGTCCGGCCAGCCCTTCACCCCGGACATGGACAAAACCCTGGCCGAACACGGCATCGGCCACAAAAGCGCCATCCGTTTTCGCACACCGGGGCTGACCGGACTGAACGGCTCTTGTTTCTAACCCCGGGTCACAAAGCCGATATTTAAGGAGCTTGCACCGCTGGATATCAAAGGATTTCAGATATGAACAGTTCTGGAATTCATGGATATCCAGCAGAAACAGCTATGAGTTTTAAAAAATTGAGATTGCCATGAGCCATCAACTCACTATCGAGCCCCTGGGGCAGACCATCGACATTGAAGAAGGCCAGACCATCCTGGACGCCGCCCTGCGTGCCGGCATCTACCTGCCGCATGCCTGCGGGCATGGCCTGTGCGGCAGTTGCAAAATCCAGGTGGCCGACGGCGACATCGAACACGGCGACGCCAGCGGCTTCGCCCTGATGGATTACGAGCGCGAGGAAGGCCTGTGCCTGGCCTGCTGCGCCACCGTCGAATCGGACGTGGTGGTCGAAGCCGAGATCGAGGAAGAGCCGGACGCGCTGAACCTGCCGGTCGCGGACTTTGCCGGCACCGTCTCGCGCATCGAAGACCTGACGCCCACCATCAAGGGCGTGTGGATCGAACTGGATGCGCCCATCACCTTCCAGGCCGGGCAGTACGTGAACCTGCACATTCCCGGCGAGGGCAGCACCCGCGCCTTCTCCATCGCCAGCGCCCCGGCGCAAAAGGGCGAGATCGAGCTGAACATCCGCCGCGTGCCCGGCGGCATGGGCACCGGCTGGGTGCACGAGCAGTTGCGGGCGGGCGAGCGCGTGAAAGTCTCCGGCCCCTACGGGCGCTTCTTCCTGCGCGAAAGTGCCCACCGCGCCAGCGACCTGGGCTATCTGTTTCTGGCGGGCGGCTCGGGCCTGTCCAGCCCGCGCTCGATGGTGCTGGACCTGCTGGCCCAGGGCTGTACGCGCTCCATCACCCTGGTCAACGGCGCCCGCAGCCGCGCCGAGCTGTACCACCACGACGCCTTCGTGCAGCTGGCGCAGCAGCACCCCAACTTCACTTACGTCGCCGCGCTGTCGGGCGAACCCGAAGGCAGCGACTGGGACGGCGCCCGGGGCTTCGTCCACGAGGCGGCCAAGGCGCATTTCAACAACGACTTCCGGGGGCGCAAGGCCTATCTGTGCGGCCCGCCGCTGATGATCGACGCCTGCATCACCACGCTGATGCAGGGCCGTTTGTTCGAGCGCGACATCTATACCGAGAAGTTCATCTCGGCCGCCGACGCGCAGCAGGTGCGCAGCCCGCTGTTCCGCAAGATTTAAGAGCGTGTTCAAAGCCATGCGTGCGCCTGACCGATCCTCACTCCTGCACGGGCGGCGAGGGCGTGGCCGCGAAGGTCTGCACCACGTCCAAAAGGGCCCGCAGCGCGGGCGAGCGATCGCCCCGGCGGTACAGGCAGCTCAACTCCAGCTCCTGGAGCTGGCGGCTGCGCAGCGGGCGGAAGGCCACGCCCGGCAGGCGCAGGTTGGCCGCCGACCGGGTGGTAATGGCGGCGCCAAAACCGGCCGACACCAGGGCCACGGCGGTCACCACGTCCTCCACCTCCTGCTCCACGCGCAGCGGCACGCCTTCGGCATGGAAGGCGTCGGTCACTTCCTGCGCCAGCCCGCGCAGGGGCACGTTGGGGTAGAGGATCAGCGGCACCCCGCCCAGGTCCTGAAGGCGCAGCAAGGGGCGCTGCGCCAGGGGGTGGGTGGCGGCGATGGCCACCATCAACGGCTCGCGCAGCACGGTCTGGGTGCGGATGTCCGCCTCCTGCGGCACCAGGCGGTTGAAGCCGACGGTGATGCGCCGCTCGCGCAGCGCCTGCAACTGGGCGTCCTTGGTCAGGTTGTGCAGCACGATCTGCACATCCGGGCGGGCCTGGTGAAACCGCGCCAGGATGCGCGGAATCACGTCCAGGATGCCCGAGCCGAACAGCCCCACGTCCAGCTGCCCGATCCAGCCCTGCCCGGCCAGGCGCGTGCGCTCGGCGGCCTGCTGTGCCAGCTCCAGCAGGTTGGGCACCTCCTGCAGCAGCGTGTGCCCGGCCTCGGTGAGCTGCATCCCCCTGGGGGTGCGCAGGAACAGCGGCACGCCCAGCTTTTCCTCCAGCGCCTGGATGTGGCGCGTCAGCGGCGGCTGCGACAGGTGCAGGCGGGCGGCAGCGCGGCCCATGTGGCCTTCTTCGGCCACGGCGAGAAAGTAGCGCATGTCACGCAAGTCCATGGGACGCACTCCGGCAGGAAAGTTGGAAATGCCGAAATGGTATCGAAGTTTGGAATAAATGGTATTGGACGGTATCGAGTGCGCTGCCTATCGTGGCGTGCATTCCCCGTCGCTGCCCGGCGATGCCTGCCAAGGAAAGACCGTCACATGGACAACGCCTCCCGCATTCCCTCCCCGGCCCGTGCCGCGGCGCCGCCGCGTGCCGTCACGGTGCTGATCGCCCGCCGCGTCCGGCCTGCTGCCGTCGCCGCCTTCGAGGCCGCCATGCTGGGCATGCTGGCCGCAGCGGAAGGCTTTCCCGGCCATCTGGGCGGCCAACTCGTGCCACCCCAGGAGGCAGGCGACGCTGCCGAGCCGCTGCTGTACCACGTCGTCTTTGCCTTTGACAACGAGGCGCATCTGGCCGCCTGGCAGGACTCGGCAGAGCGGGCGCACTGGCTGCAGCAGGTGCTGCCGCACACCGTCGGCACGCAGCAACTGCACCGCGTGGCGGGGCTGGACTACTGGTTTGCCGCGCCCGACAGCACCACCCGCGCCGCCCCGCCGCGCTGGAAGGTGGCGGTGGTGACGTGGCTGGGGATTTTCCCCACGGTGCTGCTGCTGTTCCTGACCGTGGCGCCGCTGCTGGCCGACTGGCCTCTGGTGCCGCGCGTGCTGGTGATCACCCTGCTGGTGGTCGTGATCATGACCTGGGGCGTGGCCCCGCGCCTGACGCGCTGGCTGCATCCCTGGCTGCACGCCAGAGCCGGATAGGCCGGGCCGGTTTGTCGATACCTGAAAAGTATTGAATAAAAGGAAAAATTGTATTGGACGGTAACGGCAACTCTTTTTATCGTTGCCTTGCGACTTGCAGGTGCCCCGCCCGAAGAGGGCACCGCAAAGGAGACAAAACCATGCAGAAATTCGTCATCCACATCGAAGAAACCGGCGAGTCCTACACCGCCGCCGACACCCGCTCCGTGCTCGAAGGCATGGAGGCGCTGGGCAAGAAAGGCATCCCCGTGGGCTGCCGCCAGGGCGGCTGCGGCGTGTGCAAGGTGCAGGTGCTGGAAGGCCAGTTCACCCGCCGCGTGATGAGCCGCGCCCACGTCAGCGCCGAGGAAGAGGCCGCCGGCTGCGTGCTGTCCTGCCGCATCTATCCGCGCAGCGACCTGCGCCTGAACGTGGTCGGCGCCATGAAGAAAAACGTGTGCCGCCCGGCGGATGCCGGGGCGGCTTCCCTTTCCCCCAACCCATGAACCCATCAAACATCAAAGGAGACAAATCATGGCAATGACTGGCGTTTTACGTCCCGGGCACGCACAAATCCGGGTGCTGGACCTGGAAGAGTCGGTGAAGTGGTACACCGACGTGCTGGGCTTGAAGCCCATGGGCCGCGATGCCCAGGGCCGGGTCTATTTCAAGACCCGCAGCGAGCGCGACCACAACAGCGTCATCCTGCGCCAGGCCGACCAGGCGGGCATCGACTTCTTTGCCTTCAAGGTGCTGGACCGGGCCACCCTGGAAGACTTCGAGCGCAAGCTGCAGGCCTACGGCATCAAGACCGAGCGCATTCCCGCCGGCGAGCTGCTGGAAACGGGCGAGCGCGTGCGCTTCCGGATTCCCACGGGCCACACGGTCGAGCTGTACGCCGAAAAGACCGACGTGGGCAACGGCATGGGCTATTTCGACCCTGATGTGGACGTGCTGGACGGCCCGGGCATCCGCCCCATCCGCCTCGACCACTGCCTGCTGTACGGCGGCGACGTGGACGGCAACGTCAAGCTGTTCACCGAAGTGCTGGGCTTCACCCTGGTCGAGCGCGTCAAGCTGGAAGACGGCCAGACCGACCTGGCCGTGTGGCTGACGTGCAGCGCCAAGGCGCACGACATCGCCTTCGTGCGCCATGCCGAGGACGGCAAGCTGCACCACGTCTCCTTCCAGATGCCGAGCTGGGAAAGCGTGCTGCGGGCCGCCGACATCATGAGCGTGAGCCGCACCTCGATCGACATCGGCCCCACCCGCCACGGCATCACCCAGGGCACGACGATCTACTTCTTCGACCCCAGCGGCAACCGCCTGGAAACCTTTGCCGGCGGCTACGACCACTACCCGGACATGCACCCGATCACCTGGAGCTGGGAAGAAGTGGGGCGCGGCATCTTCTACCACGACCGCAAGCTGAACGACGCCTTCCTGAGCGTCGTGACCTGAGGAGCGCAGCACGATGGCACAGCACAGCGTCGAACAACGCGCCATCACCGCCGAAGCCGCCCATGCCGCCGTGCTGGCGGCGGTGGTCAAGGCGGGGGAACTGGGCATCCGCATCAATGCCGCCGTGACCGATGCGTCTGGCGTGCTGGTCGCCTTTCTGCGGATGCCGGGCGCCTTCCTGCACTCGGTGGACATCGCCATCGACAAGGCCTACACCAGCGCCGGCTTCGGCTTTGCCACGGCGCAGTGGGCGGGCATTCTGCAAGGCGACGAAGCGCTGCGCCTGGGCATGCCGACCCGCCCGCGCAACGTGGTCTTCGGCGGCGGCCTGCCGCTGCGCGAGGGCGGGGTGCTGATCGGCGGTATCGGGGTGTCGGGCGGCAGCGCCGAACAGGATGAACTCTGCGCCCGCGCCGCTCTGGTGGCGCTGGGCCTGGACGACGCATAGAAAAAAGAGACAAGGAACAAACCAATGAAAGTCACACATATCGCCAGCGCTGCGGCCCTGGCCCTGCTGGCCGCCACCGGGGCGCAGGCCGGTGGTCACTATGTCCCGGGGGTGGAAGGGATGCAGGGGCCCAGCGTGCCGCCGGCAGGCATGTATTACCTGGGCTATCTGGTGAACTACAGCATCGACAGCCTGCGTGCGCCGGGCAGCAGCAAGGTGCCGGGCCACAACACCGGCACCGTCACCGCCCTGGCCAACCGTTTCGTCTGGGTCACGAACCACAAGCTGCTGGGCGCGGACTACGGCATGGAAGCCATCGTGCCGGTGATGCGCACCTCGCTGACGTTCAACACGCCGGGCGTCTCCGACTCGCGCTCCGGCGTGGGCGACGTGTACCTGGGGCCGCTGGTGCTGGGCTGGCACGGCCCGCAGTGGGATGCCGTGGCCGCTGCCGGCCTGTGGCTGGACAACGCCAGCGACAGCCATCCGGCCTCGCCCGGCAAGGGCTTCAAAAGCACCATGCTGACGGGCGGGCTGACCTACTACTTCGACGGGGCCAAGACCATTTCCGGCTCGGCCCTGGCGCGTTACGAGTTCAACAGCAAGAACGATGACGGCTTCCGCCCCGGCCAGCAGCTGACGGTGGAGTGGGGGCTGGGCAAATCCTTTGGCGCTTTCTCTGCCGGCATGGTGGGCTACAGCCAGTGGCAGACCAGCGATGACAAGGGGCCGGGCGCCACCACCGACCGGGCGCGACGCCATGCCGTCGGGGCCGAGCTGGTCTATCCCATTGCCGGCGCCGGGGTGTTCCTGAAAGCGGCGGCTTACAAGGAGTTCAGCGTCAAGAACAACACCAAGGGTTCCTTGGTGCGCTTTACCCTGGTGAAGGCTTTCTAAGCAGGTGTCCAGGGCCAATCGACGGCACGGTGGCGGCCTCGCGCTGCCACTGTGCCGGGGCGCAGACAAGCGTTTTCATTTCAACCAGAGCAGGGCTATGCAAGAGTTTCTCAATTTCATCAACGGCGCGTACGTTCGCAATACCAGCGGCAAGACGTTTCCCGACATCAACCCCGTCAATGGCCAGGTGATCGGCCAGATTTACGAAGCCGGGCAGGGCGAGGTGGATGCCGCCGTGGCGGCGGCCCAGGCCGCGCTGAAGGGCGACTGGGGCCGCCTGTCGGTGGTGGAACGCTGCAAGCTGCTCGACGCCGTGGCGGGCGAGATCAACCGCCGCTTCGACGACTTCCTGCAGGCCGAGATTGCCGATACGGGCAAGCCGCACCACCTGGCCTCGCACGTCGACATTCCGCGCGGCGCGGCCAACTTCCAGATCTTCATCGACACCATCAAGAGCACGGCCACCGAGTCGTTCAACCTGCGCACGCCCGACGGCAAGACGGCCCTCAGCTACGGCGTGCGCGTGCCGCGCGGCGTCATCGCCGTGGTCTGCCCGTGGAACCTGCCGCTGCTGCTGATGACCTGGAAGGTCGGCCCGGCGCTGGCCTGCGGCAACACCGTGGTCGTCAAGCCCAGCGAGGAAACCCCGGCCACCGCCACGCTGCTGGGCGAGGTGATGAACCAAGTCGGCATGCCCAAGGGCGTCTACAACGTGGTGCATGGCTTCGGCCCCGGTTCTGCGGGCGAGTTCCTGACCCGGCACCCGGGCGTGAACGGCATCACCTTCACCGGCGAGACGCGCACCGGCAGCGCCATCATGAAGGCCGCCGCCGACGGCGTGCGCCCCGTGTCGCTGGAGATGGGCGGCAAGAACGCCGCCGTGGTGTTTGCCGATTGCGACTTCCAGGTGGCCGTGGACACGCTCACGCGCTCGTGCTTCGAGAACGCGGGCCAGGTCTGCCTGGGCACCGAGCGCGTGTACGTCGAGCGCCCGATTTTTGAAAAACTGGTGGCCGCACTGAAAGACCGTGCCGAGGCCATGAAGCCCGGCCTGCCGTTCGACAAGGACACCAAGATCGGCCCGCTCATCAGCAAGAAGCACCAGGCCAAGGTGCTGGGCCTGTACCGCAAGGCCAGGGACGAGGGCGCCACCATCGTCACCGGCGGCGGCATTCCCGACATGCCCGAGGCGCTGAAGGACGGCTCGTGGGTGCAGCCCACCATCTGGACGGGCCTGCCCGAAACCGCCACCGTGGTGACGGAAGAAATCTTCGGCCCCTGCTGCCACATCAGCCCCTTCGACAGCGAGGACGAAGTGCTGGCCAAGGTCAACGCCAACCGCTACGGCCTGGCCACGGCGGTGTTCACGCAGGACATCGCCCGCGCCAACCGCCTGGCGCACCAGATCGAGGTGGGCCTGTGCTGGATCAACGCCTGGTTCCTGCGCGATTTGCGCACGCCGTTCGGCGGCTCCAAGCAGTCCGGCATTGGCCGCGAAGGCGGCGTGCATTCGCTGGAGTTCTACACCGAGCTGCGCAACGTGATGGTGAAGTTTTAGGTATTTACTATTTTAAAAAGAGCTTGTTCCGCTGGTATTCATTGAATTTCATATGATTTATTCATTGAAATTGTTGATGTGTGATCGGTAACAGCTTCTTTAAAAGGAGCAATAACCATGTCCCCATCCCTCGCCAACCCCGAGATCGCCCACAGCGTGAATGCTGCGGGCATCCACACCAACTACCACGACAGTGGTGGTGACAAGCCGCCGGTGCTGCTCATCCATGGCTCGGGGCCAGGCGTGTCGGCCTGGGCCAACTGGCGGCTGGTGATGCCCGCGCTGGCCACGCAGGCCCGCGTCATCGCGCCGGACATGGTGGGCTTTGGTTACAGCGAACGCCCGGCGGGTTTCGTCTACGGCATGGACGCCTGGGTGCGCCAGGCTGTGGGCCTGCTCGATGCCCTGGGCATCGAACGTGCCGACCTGGTGGGCAACTCTTTCGGCGGCGGCCTGGCGCTGGCGCTGGCCATTCGTCACCCGCAGCGCGTGCGCCGCCTGGTGCTGATGGGCAGCGTGGGCGTGCCGTTCGTCATCACGCCGGGGCTGGATGCCGTGTGGGGCTACACGCCGTCGATCGAGGCCATGCGCCGCCTGCTGGACATCTTCGCCTTCGACCGCGGGCTGGTGAACGACGAACTGGTCCGCCTGCGCTACGAAGCCAGCGTGCGCCCCGGTTTTCACGAATCCTTTGCCGCCATGTTCCCCGCCCCGCGCCAACGCTGGGTGGATGCGCTGACCAGCCGCGAAGCGGACATCCGCCGCCTGCCGCACGAAGCCCTGGTGGTGCATGGCCGGGAGGATCGGGTGATCCCGCTGTCCAACGCCCATACCCTGGCCGACTGGCTGCCGCGTGCGCAACTGCACGTGTATGGCCGCTGCGGCCACTGGACACAAATCGAACACGCCGCCCGCTTTGCCCGGCTGGTGGGCGACTTTCTGGCCGAGGCCGATGCGGCAGAGCCTTACCCCCTCATCCCCTGATTGCACGGAGCTAACCCACGATGACCCCTGAACTTATCGATCAACTCGGTGATGCGCTCTACCAGGCCCTGCGCAGCCGCCAGGTGCTGGAGCCGCTGACCAGCCAGCACCCCGAAATCACCATCGAAGACGCCTACGCCATCCAGCAAAAAATGCTGGCCCGCCGCCTGGCCGCCGGTGAAAAAGTGGTGGGCAAAAAAATCGGCGTCACCAGCCAGGCGGTGATGAACATGCTGGGCGTGTTCCAGCCGGACTTCGGCTGGCTGACCGACGGCATGGTCTTCAACGAAGGCGAGGCCGTGCCCGCCGACACCCTGATCCAGCCCAAGGCCGAGGGCGAAATCGCCTTCGTGCTCAAGAAAACCCTGCAAGGCCCCGGCGTCACCGCTGCCGACGTGCTGGCCGCCACCGAGGGCGTGATGGCCTGTTTCGAGATCGTCGATTCGCGCATCCGCGACTGGAAGATCAGGATCCAGGACACCGTGGCCGACAACGCCAGCTGCGGCGTGTTCGTGCTGGGCGACCGCCTGGTCGATGTGCGCGATGTCGACCTGGGCACCTGCGGCATGGTGCTGGAGAAGAACGGCGAAATCGTCGCCACCGGCGCCGGTGCCGCCGCCCTGGGCCACCCGGCCAACGCCGTGGCATGGCTGGCCAACACGCTCGGCCGCCTGGGCATTGCCCTGGAAGCGGGCG
>JAHRXD010000143.1 GCA_019104825.1 Comamonas sp. | reverse complement strand
CCAAGGCCAAGGAGGTGAACGCCGACATGGTGGGTCTGTCCGGCCTCATCACCCCCAGCCTGGAAGAAATGCAGTACGTCGCCGGCGAGATGGACAAGGATGAATACTTCCGCAGCCGCCAGACGCCGCTGCTGATCGGCGGGGCCACCTGCTCGCGCGTCCACACGGCCGTCAAAATCGCCCCGCAATACAACGGCCCCGTCATCTACGTGCCCGATGCCTCGCGCAGCGTGGGCGTGGCGCAAAACCTGCTGGGCGAAAACCGCGCCGCCTACCTGGCCGAAGTCGCCACCGACTACGAACACGTGCGCCAACTGCACGCCAAGCGCAAAAAACAGCCCCTGTGGCCGATCGAAAAAGCCCGCGCCAACCTGCCGCAACTGGACTTTGCCAACCCGCCCCCCGTCCCCCCCCGCGCCCTGGGGCGGCGCGTGTTCAAGAACTTCGACCTGGCCGAAATCGCCCAATACATCGACTGGGGGCCGTTCTTCCAGACCTGGGACCTGGCCGGCCCCTTCCCCGCCATCCTCGACGATGAGATCGTCGGCGAAGAAGCCCGCAAGGTCTTTGCCGACGGGCAGGCGATGCTGAAAAAAATCATCGAAGGCCGCTGGCTCACCGCCAACGGCGTCATGGGCCTGTTCCCGGCCAACCGCGTCGGCGACGACATTCAGTTCTACACCGACGAAACGCGCACCCAGGTGCTGATGACCTGGTACGGCCTGCGCCAGCAAACCGAAAAACAGGTGGACGCCGAAGGCCAGTTGCGCCCCAGCCGCTGCCTGGCCGACTTCGTTGCGCCCAGGGAATCGGGCATTGCCGACTACGCCGGCATGTTTGCCGTGACGGCAGGCATCGGCAGCGAGAAGAAGGAAAAAGAGTTTCTGGACGCGCTGGACGACTACAGCAACATCATGTTCAAAGGCATCGCCGACCGCCTGGCCGAAGCCTTCGCCGAATGCCTGCACCACCGTGTGCGCACCGACCTGTGGGGCTACGGCGCGGGCGAGGCGCTCACGAACGACGAACTGATCGCCGAAAAATACCAGGGCATCCGCCCCGCCCCCGGCTACCCCGCCTGCCCCGACCACACCGCCAAGATCGACCTGTTCAAAACGCTGCAAACCGATGAAATCGGCATGGCGCTGACCGACAGCATGGCCATGTACCCCGCCTCCAGCGTCAGCGGCTTCTACCTGGCGCACCCCCAGGCCACCTACTTCAGCGTCGGCACCATCGGCGACGACCAGGTGCAAGACATGGCCCAGCGCCGGGGCATGGATGTGGAAGAACTGCGCCGGCGGCTGGCGCCGAGTTTGGGGTAAGACCTGAGCGCATTCCGCCCGAGGCCACGCGAGACGTGGCCTTTTTTGTGGATGATTTACTATTCACAATAGTGTGCCGATACCATTCATAATTCTTCCAATATTTCATATAACCCATTGATATTTATTGAATAGATAAGCATTTTTCAACTAGATAATTTATTCATTTTTCTATTCATCAACGCCATGCCCATACCCCATACTCCCCCGGCTTGGGAAGCCGCCATCCTGTCCGCCTTGCGCCAGCAGGGCGCCCCCCTGCGCAGCGTGCAGCTCCAGCAAGCCTTGGGCATCAGCCAGCCCACGGCATCGCGTGCGCTGGCGGCACTGGTGCAAAGCGGGGCGGTGGTCAAGCTGGGGCAAGGGCGCAGCCAGCACTACGGCGTGCCGCGCCCAGTGGCCGGTGTCGGGCCGCAAATACCCGTGGCAGCCATCGATGCTGCCGGGCAGGTGCAACCCTGCGGCAGCCTGTATGCCCTGCACGGCGGGGGCTATTGGGTGGAAGGCGCAGGCTTGCGTGCCCTGCTGCAAGGCGGGGCGTACTTCGACGGCCTGCCGTGGGCCATACAGGACATGCACCCCCAGGGCTTTTTGGGGCGCCGCTTTGCCCGGCAGCACCTGGGCCAGACGCTGGGTGCCGATCCACGCCAGTGGAGCGAGGATGACCTGCTGCTGGCCATCACCCGGTTTGGCGATGATCTGCCCGGCCACCTGATCGTGGGCGAAGCCGCCTTGCGGCGCTATTTGCAGCAGCCCAGCCCGCCCGTGGCCGAGCCGCAGGACTATCCCGCGCTGGCGCAGGCGGCAATAGAGGGTGCCGTGCCTGGCTCCAGCGCGGGGGGCGAACAACCCAAGTTCTGCTGCCTGGACGGCGCAGGGCGCAGCTGGATCGTGAAATTCTCCCCTGCGGACGACAACCCCGTGGCCGAACGCATCCGCACGCTATTGCGCTGCGAACATCTGGCACTGCAAACCCTGCACGCCGCAGGCCAGCCGGTCGCGCATACCCGATTGCACACGCAGGCGGGCCGCGTCTTTCTGGCCGCGCAGCGTTTTGACCGCACCGCCCCCCAGCGGCCCGGGCAACCGCCGGGGCGCATCGGCATGGTGTCGCTGCAAGCCTTCAACGCCGAATTTGTCGGCACCACCGACCAATGGGCCAAAACCGCACAACGCCTGCAAGACCTGGGTTTGTTGAGCAGCGAAGATGCGCAGCGCCTGAGGCTGTGGGACGCCTTCGGGCAACTGATCGCCAACACCGATCGCCACTACGGCAATGTTTCCCTGCTCTGGAACGGCAAGCGCTGGGTGCTGGCCCCCTGCTACGACATGCTGCCCATGCGCTTTATGCCGGTACACGGCGAGGTGCCCGCGTGGCAGTGGGACATGGCGGCAGTGCAGCCCTGCGCCGCAGTCCTGCCCGTGTGGGACAAGGCCCAGGCACTGGCCCGGCAGTTCTGGGCGCAGGTGGAGGGCATGGTGCAGCGCAATTGACGCAGGCAGCCCGTCTTTTTAATCACCAGCCGCAGCAGGCGCCTTCTTCACCAGACCAAAGTGCGCCAGCACGGGCAGTAATTCGGGGGTTTTTTCCGACTCCTGGTACAGGTAGCTCAATGCTTCTTCAAGCGCTGAAATGCCGAAGATATCTTTTAGCTTTATCAATTGCGTGATCGCCTTGTCTTGCTGATGATTCAATGCAAGAATATAAGAAAATTTGGTCAAAGAGTATTTTCTTGGGTATCGGATTATAAAATCCTCCGTCCACTGCAAACGCTCTGCCGAGTACCCCTCTTTCAATGGCAAACGCATAAAATAAATAAACGACTGCACATTGCTCAACATCATCGTCTGGCTTGCTGCCTGCTGTTCTTCAGGAACAAAATCCACTTCCATCCTGCGATTTGCCATTCGGTAATCGTCTTCGATGATGGAATAATTTTTCCAGAAAACCGCTGTTCCGGCCAATCCGGCAACAGCGATGATCGCCACTAGAATTTTTGGAACAGGTATTTCAAAAGACCTGTTTTTTTGTTGTCCTTCGATCACCCCAATCAGCAAGCCTGCCGGCAGCAGCAAGAACAAATAAGCATGAGGGTATTCCAACATGCTATGGGTCAGGAAAAACAGCAACCCCACCCATGCAAAAAGGCTTTCAACCGTATTCTTCTGGAAAAAGAGTTTCCCCAGCCATACCGTGAAAAATACAACGATCGCCCCGCCAATCCACGGCCCGTTCCAAAGCAGCATATCCAGCACGATATTGTGTGAATAATGATAGAAAATGGCCGATGGTGCCTGTCCGGCAAACAGATAATGCGCCGACTCGATCTGCCCCCAGCCAAAACCATGCCACGGCCCATGGGTAATGAAGTAAAGGGCCTGCTTATACATATCCCACCGGTGCGCCTGCGTGGCCCGATCCAGCACCGAGCTGACAGACACATCTAGAAAACGCCCCAATACCGGCAACATCAGCACAAATCCCGCATACACCGCCACCAGCAGCAACACATGGCGGGAAGTGGTGCGCAGCGGCATCCGCCGACTTTGCCAGAGCCAGAAAAACGGCAAGATGGCCGCGACCACCCAGGGGGTACGGGATTGGGTCAAAGCCAGGCCAAAAATCAGCAGTCCTGCCAGTACCAGGGCAAAGTTGTTCCTGATCTTGTTCTTTTCAAACAGATAAAACACTCCGGCCAAGCCAAACCCGAAAAGAGTGGCAAGATTGTTGGGCTGACCCAAGTTGGCATAAGGGCGGCCGTTTTCCAGCGGTGTAAACAAAGCCATATCGGCGCCTTCGGAAATTTTCAGCCATTGCAGTATGGCAACGATCAGGGAAAGCAAGGCCCCGACAATAAATACCCATCCAAGCAATTGTTGAAAATCAATATCGTCTTTATTTTTTTGAATATTCCTACCGACAAAAATACTCAAACCAAATAATGCGATATAAATCATGCTGTGCAGCATGTCGCCAGAGTAATAAATCCAGCCTTGCAAGTATTGAACAGCCGGCATCGCGGCAATGAAAATAATAAAAATATCGCTTATACCGACGCGATTGGCATTATTCTTCACCAGAACAATCAATAATAAAAACAACGAGATTGCAGTAATAAATTCCTGGTAAGATGTTTGCCAGGGAGGGAAATGGACGGGCAAAATCCATCCAGTTACCAACAAAAAAGACGACAACAAGTAAATTATTTTCATAAAAAACAAAAGCGCCTTTCGGCGCTTTTGTCAGAGTGCAATCAAATTACGGGTTGAACTCGCAAGCACCGCTTCCAATGTCGCACCGGACGTTTCGGGCAGTACCGCCGCGAACAATCGAGACAAATGTAGCAGAACCACCGGTGCTATAGGAGGCGGATGTCAGGGCATCACCAGTAGGCTGACCAGCGCAAGCGCTAGGATTATAGTCAGGGGCAGCTCGGTCATCCGACAGGTTGGCCACAACGACGCCCATGTGGGCTTTAGCTTCGGCCAAGCAAGCGCCATCGGACGAGCGTTGGGTGTAGTTACGGTATTGCGGCAAAGCCACAGCAGCCAAAATACCAATAATCGCCACCACGATCATCAGTTCGATCAGGGTGAAACCCTTTTGGGCAGAACGCAGGGTGCGCTTCATAACAAACTCCTTAAAGAGGGATGAAAAATCAAACGCTCCTCTTCAAGCAAATGCTGTGCCAACTTTCTTCGCACCCTGGCGCCAGAGCGTACCGACCGGGAAAATTGCCTGGCAATGACAAAAACCTACGGCAATGAGTGACGGTTTACGGTTGAGGTGACATTTTTTGTCAGTCACTTGCATTTCAAATTACAGAGGATTGAAGCTGGTTGTTCTTGCTGCCGATCAGGTGAATCGGCTTGTCCTCGCTACAGCGCCAGTTCATACCCCACCGTGAGCGGCGCATGGTCGGAAAATTTCTCGCCCTTGTAGATATTGCTGCTGCGGGCCAGCGTGGCCAGGGCCGGGGTGGCCAGGTGGTAGTCGATGCGCCAGCCGACGTTGTTGGCATAGGCCTGGCCGCGATTGCTCCACCAGGTGTAGCCGGCGTCGGTGGCGTCCGGCTCCAGGCGGCGGTAGACGTCGTGCAGGCCGCCGCTGGCTTCGTCCTCGGCCAGCAGCATGTCCATCCAGGCACGTTCCTCGGGGGTGAAACCGCTGTTTTTCTGGTTGCTGCGCCAGTTTTTGATGTCCTGATTGGTGTGGGCGATGTTGATGTCGCCGCACAGGATGAAGTCGCGCTCCTGTTTCATCTGCATCAGGTGGCGGTGCATGGCGTCCAGAAAGCGGAACTTGGCGCTTTGTCGCTCTTCGCCCGAGGAACCGCTGGGAAAGTAGCTGCTGATGATGGAGAGCTTGCGCTGCGGCGTATCGAATCGGGCTTCGATGTAGCGGCCCTCGGCATCGAATTCGGCGTTGCCGAAGCCGACGATGACGTCGCTGGGCGCATGGCGGCTGTAGATGCCGACGCCGGAGTAGCCCTTTTTCTCGGCACAGTGAAACCAGCCGGGCAGGCCCGCCAGCATCTCGAAACGTCCGGCGATATCCGGCTGCTGGGCCTTCAGCTCCTGCACGCAAATACAATCCGGGTTCGTTGACGCCAGCCAGGATTCCAGCCCTTTGGTAGTGGCCGAGCGGATGCCGTTGAGGTTCAGGCTGGTGAGTTGAAACAGAGAAGAAGTATTCATGACCAATCAAGAGATCGCACCGACGGCGGACACCGCCGCCCTGGCGCAAGAGTTCGTGGAATTTGCCGTACAGGCCGGGGTGCTGCGCTTTGGCGAGTTCAAAACCAAGGCCGGGCGGATGAGCCCGTATTTTTTCAACGCAGGCTTGTTTGACGACGGTGCCAAACTGGCACGCCTGGCGCAATTTTATGCACAGGCAATTGTTGCCAGCGGCATCGAATTCGACATGGTGTTTGGCCCCGCCTACAAAGGCATTCCCCTGGCCGCCACCGTTGCCGTCGAACTGGCCCGCATGGGCAGGAACGTGCCCTTTGCCTACAACCGCAAGGAAGCCAAGGACCATGGCGAAGGCGGCACCCTGGTCGGGGCGCCGCTCAAGGGGCGGGTACTCATCATCGACGACGTGATGAGCGCAGGTACTGCGGCCCGCGAATCGATCGCCCTGATCGGAGCGGCGGGCGCTACGCCGCACGCCGTGGCGATTGCCCTGGATCGCCAGGAAATGGCCACGGAAAACGGCCAGGACGTGCCCCACAGCGCCGTGCAATATGTGCGCCAACAACTGGGTCTGCAAGTGTGTGCAATTGCTACACTGGCGGACTTGCTGGCCTATCTGGCCACCCAGGCCGATGGCGGCGCAGCGATGGCCGAACACTATCAACGGGTGGCGGCCTACCGCCAGCGCTACGGGGTGCAGCAATAGAAATAAACCAAGGTGCGAAAGCGGGGCAAAAACACATGCGTTATCACTTCGCGGTCGGTTGTTTGGCAATGACGGTGCTGGGCGCCGCCGCCGCGCAGAGTGTTGGCGTGTACACCTGCACCGACGACCATGGCCGCCGCCTGGTGGCCGACCGCCCCATCCCCGAGTGCCTGGACCGCGAGCAGCGCGTACTGGGCCCCAGCGGCGTCGAGCGCACGCCACGGGCGCCCGTCCCCACCCAGGCCGAGCTGGAACGGGCCGCCCAGGAAAAGCAGCGCCGGTTGCAGGAACAGGAACGCATCCGGGAGCAGCACCGCATCGACCAGGCGCTGCTGCTGCGCTACCCGGACAGCGCCACGCATGAGGCCGAGCGCCTGCAGCAGGTGCAGCACCTTGATGAGTTGCAAACACTGGCCCGCGCCCGCCTGCAGGATCTGGAGCAAGCCTATGTTCAGGCGAAGAAAGACCTGGCGGCCCAAGGCAACACCCCGCCGCCCGCTGCCAGGAAGGCTGTGCAAGCCGCCCAGGCCGCCGTGCTGGGGCAAAAACGCTCCATCGAGACCAACGAAATCAATCGCCAGCGCATCATGCTGCGCTTTGACGACGAGGCACGACGGCTGGAAAAACTCTGGGCGGACACGCAGCCCTGACCCCACTCCCCGCTGCCGCCTACTGCAAGGTGCAGGCGTTGCGCTGGCGCAGCTCTGCCCACGGGCGGCCATCCAGGCCGGGATTGGCACTGCCGGGCCAGTCCGGCTGCGCAAGCAGCGCTCCATACCCCACGGCGCGAATCGCCGTCTCGGCCAAAAGGGCATTGGTGTGCTCTGCCGCTTCGGCTTGCCCGTCCGCCTGTGGCTGCCGGGCAAAGTCGGGCAGGACTTGCGGGTGCTGCACGCGGGTGGCGGTGTTGGCCCAGACGAGCATGGGCACTTCCAGGCTGCTCAGACCGGCGCCGTGGCGGTAATCCTCCGCGCAGGGCGGCAGCAGCACGCCGTGATCGCTGGTATAGAGCAGCAAGGCGCTGCGGTTCGTGCTGGCCGCCGCCAGCAACTCCGTCCACTGCGCCAGCAGATCGCTGCTGTAGCGCACGCTACTGTCGTAGGCATCGGCCAGGGGGCGGTAGCCCAGGGGCGTGCGCTCTTGCGGTAGCGGATGGCTGCCATAGGTATGCAGAACGATCAGCTTGCGGGGCGCAGGATCGGCCAGAGCATCGCGCAGGCTGGCCGTCAGCACCTCGTCAAGATCGCCGTTGCCCACTTTCTGGTACACCGTGCTGGAGCGGCGCAAGGCGTAACTGAAGAAATCCTCCTGGGCGCTGAAAAACCGCGAATTGGTAAACGCAAAGGTTTTGTACCCCGCGTGCCGGGCCAGATCAATGAACGACGGCGCCTGGCGTGCCGTGCTGTCCCGTGCCGACATGCCGGTCAGCATGAACGGCAGCGCAGCAGCGGTATTCCAGCCCTGGGCCAATACCGTCGTCACGGCCATGTCGGGCAGGCTGGCCAGCGGCGCATTGGTATCGCCCCCCTGGTAGCCCAGCAGCGACCAGCGCTGCGCCGTGGCGCTTTCCCCCAGCACGACCACCACGGTATCCACCTGGGCGCCGGAATCTGCCTGTGCAGCAGGCAGGAGCGGCGGCTGAAAAAGGCCGTTGGCAATCTCCTGCTGGCGCATGGTTGCACGCACCATGTGCAAGGGGTAAAGGCTTTTGGCCTTGCGCATGAAAGTATTGACGTTGAGCTGCTGCACCAGCGCATACACCAGCACCAGTGCCCAGAACAGCCCGGCTCCTTGCCAGACTCTGCGCAGCAGCAGGGACGAACCACGCAACCCGGGCAGCGTGCGCCAAAGCGTATGACCCGCCCATGCACAGGCCAGCAGCCAGAGGCCTACCGCCATCCAGGCGCTGCCGGGAACGGTGGGCAGAAACTCCACCGTTTCCCCCGGAGTGGTGCGCAGCATGGTCGCGAGGAAAAACTCATCGGCCAGAGCACCGAAAAAACTGGCATGAACGATATTCAAACAGCCCAGCAACGCCAGCCCGCCGAACACGACAGGTTGCATCGGGCGCAGCAACAGCAGCGGTGAAAAACACCATGCAGCCAGCAGGAGGTGTGCCACCGATGCGACCGACACCCCTGGCAGCAGGCTGGGAATGAAAAAAAGCAGCCAGGCGGCCAGCACCCGCCCGGTCTTGATGCGCATCCGATTCATGGAGTGGTTTTTAATAAAAAATGGCCTGAACGCTTATCCAACAAACGCAAACAGCTATCAAAATCAGGATAGAAAACCACGCTCGACCTGCAATTGCGCCACCTGCGCCATGATGCGTCGCTGTACCTTGCGCACGTAGTGACCGTTGATCCGGGCGCTCATTGCCCGGATGGGAATCAGCAACTTTTCTCCAATGCCGTCCACCAGCACGAACTCGGGTTGTTCGCTGCGGCTTTCGGTGTACATCAGCCCCGCAATGTTCACCTCTCCAAAGACGATGTGCAGGCGCACGCAATCGTCGAAGAAGCGTTCCAGCGCCTCGTAATGCCTGGACTGCAACGGGGTATCGCGGGCCAGGGCTTCCAGCGTCCAGCCCTGGCCGTCAGGGCCGGTGATTTTTTCCGTCACCAGCCCCAGGCCATGGTCGGTAGCGACCAGGCCACAAGGCGTTTCGACCGGAAAGGTGAATTGCCCGGTGCCGTAGTGCGTCTTGCACAATTGCAGGTACTGGATGATTTCGCGGCGGAATTGGCGGTAAATGCCCTGGTGCAGATTCCGCTTCAACCACCCATGCTTGGCAAAACCGCCGTCACTAGCAACGATCGCGGGCTGGACGGTTTTTATGATTTGGCCGGCATGAACCGGATGCTGGTAAATATCCTTGATGGTTCCATTGCCAAGTTTTTGAAGATTTTTAATTTCCAGCACCATGGTGCACCCCGTCTTTATTCGAGAATCTTGCACTGCAATACAACCAGCACAGCATGATGATGAAGAAGTTATATTCTCTGGCATTCCACAGGGAGGCATTCACAAGGCTGTCCCCAATGAATATGGCAATGAACCCCATGAACAGCGGGCGGTATTTGGGATGGCTCCAGGCTGCCCAGACCAGGGTGGCCAGCAGCGCCAGGAACCAGGCGAAACCAAGAATGCCCATTTCGGTGAAGAAGAACAGGAATTGATTATGCGGCGTGCGGTCGCCCACATTGCACCATGCCGGTTCCGGGGCTTTCTCGCACCATTTGACGCCATGGCTGCCCAGGCCCCAGCCGGTCAGGGGGCGTTCTTGAATCAGTTCGATGGATTTCATCCACATATACCAGCGTGCGCCGATACTGGTGAGTTTGGGCGCTTCCTGGGCATTCACCTGCTCGAAAATCAGAATGGTTTCCTGCCTGGCCTCCTGATAACGGGTTTGTATGCCTTGGGATGTATTGAATGCCGTCACGCCGGCAATAAAGACCAGGGCCAGGCTGATGATGGAAAGTTTCTTGGGCAGACGGAATACGATGTAGGCAGACACTCCCAGGAACAATGCGAGATACCCTGTACGCCCAGCAGACAGGTAGAGTGTGGAGGTGGCAGCCAAGACGATGGCCAGAATCAGCAAAAGATTGATGAACATTTTCTTTTCCTTGCCGATCATGTCGATGCACAGCAGGGCAAAAAACGACATCATGATATTCTGGGTGATATAATTTCCGAAAACGGTATGGTCTCCACCCCAGCCCAGGTTCTTATTGCTTGACCAGGGCAGATTGAACCAGATGCTCAAATAGGTGGATACCAGCACGAAAATCATGCCGATAAAAAATCCCTGCATACAGCGCTGGCGTGTTTTGTCGTCGGCCAGCAGCGGGAGCAGTACCACGGCAAGGGCTATTTTCAGGTATTTCTTGAAGTTTTCACCCAGCGTGCCACTCCATTGCGAAAGACTGTAAGTGGAGGTTATTATTATCAGAGCCAGAAGAGCAAGTAGAACAAGTCCGAGGGGTTCTTTCTTGAATTGGGCAACGGTCGATTTTATTTTGGGCAATGCAAGAACAATCGCCAGCGTATACCCGACATTGTGCAGTGCCAGCGAAAATGGCAGCGTCAGATAACTGAAAACAAGAAAAAATACCGCCAGCGTATTTATGGTTTCCAGGTAATTTTCTTTTGCAAAAGGTTTTGACTTCATGAAAATCATTGTTAACTTCATCAATTTGGAGAAGGACGACGAGCGATGCAAAAGAATGCAGGCGCAGCTCGAAAATATCGGTTTTCCTGTGGAAAGGTTTTCTGCAGTATGGTGGAACGATCTGACGCCTGCGGCGCAGGAGAATTTATTTTCCAGCAGTAAAAATGCTCTACAGTATTACAAGCCTTTGGCAAATGGAGAAAAGGGATGCTACGCCAGCCATATTCACGTATGGCGCAAGCTATTGGCCAGTGATGCCCAGGCCATGGTGGTGCTGGAGGACGACGTGCGGCTGCATACCGATTTTTCCGAAGTGATTCATGGCATTGCCCGGATCGGGCAGCCGTGGGACATGATCAAGCTGGTGGGCCGCAACCAGGAGAAGGTGCGGGCGCAGCGCCCTCTGGTGGCGGGCCATGGCTTGATTCAGTACGCGCGGGTGCCAAGTCTGACGGCCGCGTATGTTATCAGCCGGGCCGGGGCGGAAAAGCTGCTGCGCACCCGGGTGCCTTTTGGCCGTCCGGTCGATGTGGATCTGCGCTTCTGGTTTGAAAACGATCTGCATGTTTTCGGGGTGCTGCCTGCGGCGGTGTCCCTGGATGACACCAGCGAAATCAGCAGCATCTGGCAGCAGCGCTCCGGCCTGACGTTGCCGCAGCGCTGGCGCAAGTTCTGCATGAAACTGCAACTGACCTGGGGCAATGCCAGGGCACGACAGCCGCAGTTGCCGTTGAGTTAAAAAAGCAAAGATCGCTATTTATAAAAGAGCTGCTACCGCTGTTTATTCAATAATTTCAGGTATTTTTGTATCTGAAGTTGTTTGAATATCAGTGGTAGCAGCTCTTTTTTTAGGAGATTTTCGGATTACCCCTTTGGTGCTGCTGTTGTGGGCAGCAGCGGTACCTCCAACAGCGCCTGGTAGCGCTGCCCCATCTGCTCGCGGCCATAGCGGGTCAGCGCGGTGCAGCGGGCCTGGGCGCCGAACTGCGCCGCATGGTCGGGCCGGGTCAGCAGTTGCGCCAGGGCGTGGGCCAAAGCATCGGGATCGGCGTGGGGCACGATCAGGCCATCGTGCTGGTGGTGCAGCACCTCCCGGGCGCCCGGGGCATCGCTGGTAATGCAGGCGCAGCCAGCGGCCATGGCTTCTACCAGGGCCAGGGGCATTCCTTCCCAATGGGTGGCAAGGACGAAAACCTGCATTCTGGCCAGCCGCTGCGGCACATCCGCCACCTTGCCCAAAAACACCACCTGATCTTGCAGCCCCAGCGACTGCACCAAGCGTTGGGCCTGCCGTTGCAGGCCGGCGCTGCCGTCTCCGGCCAGGTAGAGCGTGGGGCGCAAACCCTGTTGCTGCAGCAGCGCCAGGGCACGGATCAGCGTGGCATGGTCTTTTTGCCGGCCAAAGCGTGCGGCCATGAGGATGGCAGGCTCGCGCTCCTCCCACTGCGCGGGGATCAGGCTGTCGGGGAATTTCTCCAGGGCAATGCCGTTGGGGATGGCGATGCAGCGCTCGGGCGGAAAACCGCGTTCGATGAGGGCGGCCCGTACACCTTCGGAGACGCCGATGCTGGCCTGCGTGGCAGGGGCCAGGGCCAGCGCCTGCTGCAAGCGGCGAGGCGTATAGCGCTCGCGGCTATTGTGTTCGACATGGAAGATGCGCGGCACGCCTTCGGCCACGGCGGCCTGACGGCCCCAGATGTGGTCGCTGAAGCCGTGGGCAAAGACGGCATCGGGCCGCCATTCGCGGATGATGCGCCGCAGTTCCCGCACGGTGAGGACGTGCAGCCAGTTGGAGACGACACGCACGTCCAGCCCCTGGTCGCGCAGGGCCTGCACGCGGGCGGCGCTGGTGTTGCGTTTGCGCCGCAGCACCAGCAGCACCTGCGTGCCGGGCGTGCGCCGGGCGGCCAGGCACAGGTCGATGGCGACCTGGGTCGCGCCGGAAAAGCCGCCGGTGACGAAGTGCAGGATGCGCATGGAACCGAGAGAGAAAAGAAGGCAGGAAAAAAAGGGCTGGGCAGAGCCAGCCCTTTGGGGGTGTTCAATCGGAGCGGCTTAGAACGTGTTTACGTTTAGTGCCCGCCCTTGAACACTTCGCCCGCTTTCAATTGGTAGACGGTGCCGCAGTAGGGGCATTTGCCTTTGCCGTCGTGGCCGACGTCGATATAGACGCGCGGGTGGCTGTTCCACAGCTTCATGTCGGCCTTGGGGTGGGGGCAGTAGAAGTCGCCAGCGGGGTTGAGGTCGTGGGCGGTGAGTTCTACGGCTGCGGGAGCGGTGACGGTCATGCGGGTGTCTCTTTCTGTAGGAATCTGGACAAATCTGGCCGGAGGCGGTCAAGCGCCGGATTTTAGAGCGTGCTTGTGGTGCTGGGGCGGTGTTTACTCCAGGCCGCGCAGGGTGTGCATGGCTTCATCGACGCGCTCGACGGCGTGGATGGTCAGGCCCGGGATGGCTTTTTTCGGCGCGTTGGCCTTGGGCACGATGGCGGTGGTGAAGCCGAGTTTGGCGGCTTCCTTCAGGCGCTCCTGGCCGCGCGGTGCGGGGCGGATTTCGCCGGCCAGGCCGACTTCGCCAAAGGCGATGAAGCCGCGCGGCAGCGGTTTGCCGCGCAGGCTGCTGGTGATGGCCAGCATGACGGCCAGGTCGGCCGCCGGTTCGCTGATGCGCACGCCGCCGACGGCATTGACGAAGACATCCTGGTCGGCGCAGGCGACACCGGCATGGCGGCTCAGGACGGCCAGCAGCATGGCGAGGCGGTCGCGCTCCAGCCCGACGGACAGACGGCGCGGCGCGGGGCTGCCGCCATCGACCAGGGCCTGGATTTCGACCAGCAGCGGGCGCGTGCCTTCCAGGGTGACGAGGACGCAACTGCCGGGCACGGGTTCGCTGTGCTGGCTCAGAAAGATGGCGCTGGGGTTGCTGACGCCCTTCAGGCCCTTTTCCGTCATGGCGAAAACGCCGATTTCGTTCACCGCGCCAAAGCGGTTCTTGATGGCGCGGATGAGACGGTGCGGGCTGTGCGTGTCGCCCTCGAAATACAGCACGGTATCGACCATATGCTCCAGCACGCGCGGCCCGGCCAGTGCGCCTTCCTTGGTGACGTGGCCGACCAGGATGACGGTGATACCGGTGCTTTTGGCCATGCGCGTGAGGTGGGCGGCGCATTCGCGCACCTGGGCGACCGAGCCGGGGGCGCTGGAGAGCTGGTCGGAATAAATGGTCTGGATGGAGTCGATGACCACCACGGCAGGCTGGGCCGCTTCGACGGTGGCGAGGATTTTTTCCAGCTGGATTTCCGCCAGCAGATTGACCTGGCTGCCGTCGATGCCCAGGCGGCGCGAGCGCAGGGCGACCTGGGCGCCGCTTTCTTCGCCCGTCACGTACAGCGTGGGCAGGCCGTTGCGTTGCAGCGCATCCAGCGCTTGCAGCAGCAGGGTGGATTTGCCGATGCCGGGGTCGCCGCCGATCAGCACCACGCCGCCTTCGACCACGCCGCCGCCCAGCACGCGGTCCAGTTCGCTCAAACCGCTGGGGGTGCGGGCAACGTCCTGCGCCTCGATGGCCGAAAGCGGGGTGACGGGCTGGGCGTTGGCCAGCCCGGCGTAACCCTGGGGGGCGCCCAGGCGGTTCTTGCCACCGCTGGCGCTTTCAGCGACGGTTTCCACCAGGCTGTTCCAGGCGCCGCAGTGGGGGCATTTGCCCAGCCAGCGCGGGGTGGTGCCGCCGCAGGCGTTGCAGGTGAAGAGGGTTTTTTCTTTGGCCACGTTGCTTGAGAAAATGAAGCTTGTTCCGCAGATAAATAAACGATTTCAGAATGAAAATTCTCTGAAATCGTTTTAATAGAAGCGGAAGCAGCTATTGATTTTTAATCATCGCACCTGTGGCACTGGCGCCGCAAGGGATGGGGGTGTCACCCCTGATCATGCACCAGCAGGTCGGCGGTGATTTCGCTGACGTTTTTCACGCTGGTCAGCGTCATGGCAACGCGCATTTCCTTTTCCAGCAGGTCGAGCAGGTTGGTCACACCGGCTTCACCGTCGGTGGCCATCGCGTAGACGAAGGCGCGGCCGATCATGGTGCAGTCGGCGCCCAGGGCCAGCATGCGCACGATGTCCAGGCCGTTGCGCACGCCCGAGTCGGCCAGAATCTTGATCTGCCCCTTGACCGCATCGGCAATGGGCGGCAGGGCGCGGGCCGAGGACAGCACGCCGTCGAGCTGGCGGCCACCGTGGTTGGAGACGATGATGCCGTCCGCGCCGAAGCGCACGGCGTCCTTGGCGTCCTCGGGGTCGAGGATGCCCTTGATGACCATCGGGCCTTGCCAGAAATCGCGAATCCACTCCAGGTCTTTCCACGAGATCGAGGGGTCGAAGTTCGCGCCCAGGTAGCCCATGTAGTCTTCCAGGCTGACGTTCTGGCCCTTGTAGGCCGAGATGTTGCCCAGCGTGTGCGGGCGGCCCAGCAGGCCGACGTTCAGCGCCCAGTGCGGATGCGTGACGGCCTGCAGGTAGCGGCGCAGGGCGGCGTTGGGGCCGCTCATGCCCGAGTGCGCGTCGCGGTAGCGGGCGCCGGGGGTGGGCATGTCCACGGTGAACACCAGGGTGGAGACGCCGGCGGCCTGGGCGCGTTCCAGCGCATTTTTCATGAAGCCCCGGTCTTTCAGCACGTAGAGCTGGAACCACATCGGGCGCTTGAGCCGGGGCGCGACTTCCTCGATGGGGCAGACCGAGACGCTGGACATGGTGAAGGGAATGCCCTTCTTGTCCGCCGCGACGGCGGCCTGCACTTCGCCCCGGCGGGCGAACATGCCGGTCAGGCCCACCGGGGCCAGGGCGACGGGCAGGGACAGCTTCTCGCCGAACAGCTCAATGCTGGTGTCCAGCTGGCTCATGTCCTTGAGGACGCGCTGGCGCAGGGCCACCTCGGCCAGATCGCTGACGTTGCGGGCCAGCGTTTTCTCGGCATAGGCGCCGCCGTCGATGTAGTGAAATAGAAAGGGCGGCAGGCGCTTTTGTGCGGCGGCGCGGTAGTCGGTCGTGGAAGAAATGATCATGAAAACGTTCCCTGGATTGGCGGCAGCGCCTGCCACGATGATGGCCGCCAATGGTAGGCCGGGGCATTGGCGTTAGCCCGCCTTTGCCGCCGCCTTGCAAAAATTTCACGGGAGGCCAAAACGGCCTCAAACGGTGCAGACCACTTCCAGGTCCCAGCCCTGGCGCTCGGCCCGGGCGGCCAGCGCCTGCAACTGCGGCAGCAGCGTGGCGGCCCTGTCCAGTGCCAGTGTCACCACCAGGCTGCGCTGCCCGGGCCAGTCGGCGCTGCTGGCGTCCAGTTGCCCCGCCAGGGCCGCCGCCGTGGCCGTATCCGGCGCCTGCGCCCACAGGATGACGCCGTCCACCTGGGGCAGGGCGCTCAACCGCGCATGGGCGCTGCGCAGCCGTGCAGGCGCAAAACCCTGCGCCCCGGCCCCCAGCAGTACCTGCAGGGGCTGCTGGCTTTTGTGCGCGGCCAGCCAGTCGATGTGGGCGTCGCACGCCACGGCAGGCCACAGCCCCAGGCGCGAACACAGCTCCAGCGCCCGGGCGTCGGCCACGCCCGGCAGCAGCGCGATCGGGCCGCGCCAGCCCAGGCGGCGCAGTTGTCCGGCGGTGGCCACGTCCTGCACGGCAAAACCTTCGGCAGCGTGCAGGATTGAAAAATTTTTTGCAACCAACCCATCCTGCGCGGACAGGCCGCCCCACAGCCGTGCCTGGGGCAGCGCGGCAGACAGCATCGGCAACGGTGCAGTGGCGCAGGGCGCAGCGTGGGAAGAAGCGGCAAAGTCGGTCATGGCAGGGGTTCCGGCAAACGGCGGATTCTGACACTGGGCTGCGTGATATAACCACCCGTCTTTTTTCTTACAGGGGTGCCGGGCCTGCCATCACGCCGATCACGCAGGCTGGGCGGGTTTCTTATTGCATGAAGCGCGGTTTCTACACCATCATGGCGGCGCAGTTTTTCAGCTCGCTGGCCGATAACGCCCTGTTTGTCGTCGCCGTGGAGCTGCTGCGCGGCACCGGTGCCGGCGAATGGCAGCAAGCCGCCCTGGTGCCGATGTTCGCCTTGTTCTACGTGGTGCTGGCGCCCTTTGTCGGCGCATTTGCCGATGCCATGCCCAAGGGGCGGGTGATGTTCATCAGCAATGCCATCAAGGTGCTGGGCTGCCTGCTGATGCTGTGGGGCACGCATCCGTTGCTGGCGTATTCCCTGGTCGGCCTGGGCGCTGCGGCGTATTCCCCGGCCAAGTACGGCATCCTGACCGAGCTGCTGCCCCCCTCCCAGCTGGTGCGGGCCAATGGCTGGATCGAGGGACTGACGATTTCCTCCATCATCCTGGGCGTGCTGCTGGGCGGCCAACTGGTCGGGCCGGCCATTGCCCCCTATCTGCTGGGCCTGGGCGTCCCTGGCGCAGGCAGTGCGGCCAAGGCGGCGATTGCCGTGCTGGTGCTGGTCTATGCCGCAGCGGCCTTGTTCAACCTGGGGATTCCGCGCACCAAGGCCCCGTTGATGCCGTTCTGGCACAACACCCACCAGAACGGTACCGGTCTGGCCGGGTTGTTGCAGGATTTCTGGCGTTGCAACCGTAGCCTGTGGAGCGACAAGCTGGGGCAGATCTCGCTTTCGGCCACCACGCTGTTCTGGGGGGTGTCGGGCAATCTGCGCTACATCGTTCTGGCCTGGGCGGCAGTCGCGCTGGGCTACAACACCACCCAGGCGTCCGCCCTGGTCGGCGTGGTGGCGCTGGGCACCGCTGCCGGCGCCGTGCTGGCCGCCATACGCATGCGGCTGCAGTACGCCACGCGGGCCATTCCCGTCGGCATCGCCATGGGACTGCTGGTGCTGACCATGAACTTCATCCACCAGCTCTGGGTGGCGGTGCCCTTCCTGATCATGCTCGGCGCCCTGGGCGGCTATCTGGTGGTGCCGATGAACGCGCTGCTGCAGCACCGGGGGCACTGCCTGATGGGCGCGGGCCGTTCGATTGCGGTGCAGAACTTCAACGAGCAGATCGCCATCCTGAGCCTGGGGGTGCTGTACAGCCTGGCGTCGCTGCTGGGGCTGACGGCCTACGGCGCGATCACCGCCTGCGGCCTGCTGGTCGCCATCTGCATGTGGCTGATCGGGCGCTGGTACGTCTACAACTGCCGCAATTTCGGGGGCGAGATGCGCAAGCTCCTGACCATTGCCCGCAGCGACAAGCACGAATAGCCGCCGAACCGCCCTTTGCGCCTGACGGCATCCAACCCCGCTGCGTTTGCAACCGCCATGTCCCTTCGCTTTGCCCCGCATGTCGCTTTGACGCTGAACGCCCTGGTGTGGGGGCTGTCCTGGTGGCCGTTCCAGACCATGCTGGCCGCCGGGCTGGCCGCGCCCTGGGCGACGGCGCTGATGTACGCCGTTTTGCTGGCCGCCCTGGGCGTGCTGGCTCCGGGCGCCTGGCGGCACCTGCGCCACGACCGAGCGCTGTGGCTGCTGGCGCTGGCGGCGGGGCTGACCAATGTGGCGTTCAACACCGCCATGTCCTTTGGCGACGTGGTGCGGGTGATTCTGCTGTTCTACCTGATGCCCGCCTGGGCCGTGATGCTGGCCTGGCGTTTTCTGGGCGAGCGCCCCTCGCGCATGGCCGTGCTGCGCCTGGTGCTGGCGTTTGCCGGCATGGCCCTGGTCATCCTGCCGACGGGGGCGCAGGGCTGGCAGCGCCTGGGCAGCGATTTTTCGGTGGCCGATGGCCTGGGGCTGTTTGCCGGCATCTGCTTTGCCATTACCAACGTCACGCTGCGCCACCCCAGCGCGGCCCCGGCATCGGCCCGCATGCTGGCGATGTTTGCCGGCTGCATGGGGATGGGGCTGCTGTCCGCGCTGCTGGGCTGCGCCGTGGGGTGGCTGCCGGGGCTGCCGCCCGTGAATGCGGTGTGGGTCGTGGCCGTGCTGGGCATGGCCGCCTTGGTGGCCGGTGGCAATTGGGCATTGCAGTTTGGCGCGGCCCGCCTGCCGACGGCAACGACCTCGGTGATCATGCTGTCGGAAGTCCTGTTTGCCAGCGGCTCGGCCTGGCTGCTCGGGGCCACGCAGCTGACGGCGCAGATGCTGCTGGGCGGCTGCCTGATCGTGGGCGGCGCCCTGCTGGCCGCGCTCGCCCCGTAACCGGGGAGGGCTTGCCCTACACTTTGGGCCATCCGATTCGACACACTCTCCCCTCCTGCCATGAACCAACTGGACGCTTTGAAACAGGTCACCACCGTGGTGGCCGATACCGGCAATTTTCAACAACTGGCACAGTTCCGTCCCCAGGACGCCACGACCAACCCCTCGCTGATTCTGAAAGCCGTGCAGCAGCCGCAGTACGCGCCTTTGCTGCACGAGGTGGTGCAGCGTTTCGGCGCTGCGCCGCTGGACGAGCTGATCGACCGCCTGCTGGTGCGCTTTGGCGGCGAGATCCTGGCCGTGGTGCCGGGCCGCGTGTCTACCGAAGTGGATGCCCGGCTGTCGTTCGACACCAGCGCCACCGTGACCCGCGCCCAGCGCCTGGTCGAGCTGTACCAGGGCGCCGGGGTGCCCATCGACCGGGTGCTGATCAAGATCGCCGCCACCTGGGAGGGCATCGAAGCCGCCCGCATTCTGGAGCAGCAGGGCATTCACACCAATCTGACGCTGCTGTTCTCCAAAGTGCAGGCCATCGCCTGCGCCCAGGCCAGGGTGCAACTGATCTCGCCCTTTGTCGGGCGCATTTACGACTGGTTCAAGAAGCAGGCGGGCAGCCAGTGGGACGAGGCCGCGATGGCCGGGGCCAACGACCCCGGCGTGCGTTCCGTGCGTGAGATTTACGAATACTTCAAGCGCTTTGGCATCGCTACCGAGGTGATGGGCGCCAGCTTTCGCAATACCGGGCAGATCGTGGCGCTGGCCGGGTGCGATCTGCTCACCATTGCACCGGAACTGCTGGCGCAGCTGGAGGCCAGCACCGCTCCGGTCGCCCCGGCCCTTGACGCCCAAGCGGCGCAGCAGTTGGACATTGCGCCGATCCAGTACGACGAGGCCAGCTTCCGCTTCGCGCTGAACGAGGACGCCATGGCCACGGAAAAACTGGCCGAGGGCATCCGCGCCTTTGCCGTGGATACCCGCAAGCTCGAAACCCTGCTGCGCGAAGCCGGGGCACGGGCATGATGTGCCACGCCACCCCGGCGTGGGCGGCGCTGCAGGCGCACCACGCGGACGAGATGGCGCAGTTCGACCTGGTGCAGGCCTTTGCCGATGACCCGCAGCGGCTGGCGCAACTGGCGCAGCAGGCGCCGCATGTGTACGCCGATCTGTCCAAGAACCTGTGGACGACGCAAACGGAAACCTTGCTGCAAACGCTGGCCCGGGAATGCGGCTGGCACACCCGCCGCGATGCCATGCTGGCCGGGGAGCCGGTCAATACCACCGAGGGCCGCGCCGCCATGCACTGGCTGCTGCGGATGCCGCCCGATGGCGGGGCGCTGCGCCAGCACCCGGTGGTCGCCAGCTGGCCCGAGGCGCAATGGGACACCCTGGCCGCCGCGCACGACACCCTGAACGCCATGCTGGCGCTGGCCGAGCAGGTGCGCAATGACCGCCGGATTACCGACATCGTGAACATCGGCATCGGCGGCTCGCACCTGGGGCCGGAAGTGGTGGTGCAGGGGCTGGAGGACTGGGTGGATGCAGACAAGCGTTTCCATTTCGTCTCCAACGTCGATGGGCACGAGCTGGGCCATGTGCTGCGCCAGGTGCGGCCCGAATCGACGCTGTTCCTGATCGCCTCCAAATCGTTTGCCACGGCGGAAACCATGCTCAACGCGCATTCGGCCCGCGCCTGGTTTCTGCGCCAGGGCGGCTGCGCCGAACCCGGGGCGGCGGTGTCGATTGCCCGGCACTTCGTGGCGCTGACCAGCAATGTGGCCGCTGCCGAGCAGTTCGGCATCACCCGCTGCCTGGCCTTTGCCGACTGGGTGGGCGGGCGCTTTTCGCTGTGGTCGGCCATCGGCCTGCCGATTGCCATTGCCATCGGCCAGGAGCAGTTCCGCGACCTGCTGGCCGGGGCGCACGCCATGGATGCGCACTTCTTCACCGCCCCGATGGCGCAGAACCTGCCGCTGCGTCTGGCCCTGCTGGACATCTGGTACCGCAACTTCTGCGGCCTGGGCAACCGCTGCATCGCCCCCTACAGCCACGGCCTGCGCCGTCTGGCAGCGTATTTGCAGCAACTGGAGATGGAGAGCAACGGCAAGCGCGTTACCCACGATGGCCGCTGCCTGCACGTGCCGACCGCGCCCATCGTCTGGGGCGAGCCGGGCACCAACGGCCAGCACGCTTTTTTCCAGCTCTTGCACCAGGGGCAGGACGTGGTGCCGGTGGAGTTCATCGTGGCCCGCAGCGGCGGCAAATACCTGGGGGCGCACCAGCACAGCCTGGTCATCAACGCCATCGCCCAGGCCCAGGCGCTGATGCTGGGCCGCCACGGTGCCAGCGCCCACCAGGACTGCCCGGGCAACCGGCCCAGCAGCTTCTTGCTGCTCCAGCAGTTCAACCCGGCCTCGGTCGGCGCGTTGATCGCCCTGTACGAACACCGCGTGTTCAGCGCCGGGGCGATCTGGGGCATCAACAGCTTCGACCAGTGGGGCGTGGAGCTGGGCAAGCAACTGGCCCAGCAACTGCGCCAGCGCGAGGAGCAGGACGATTGGGCAGGCGTGGATGCCTCCACCCGCGACCTGATGGAGCAACTGGGGCCAGCCGCTGCCTGATCATAAAAAGGAGCTTTCTCCGATGGTATTCAAAGGATTTCAGGCATAAAACCATCTGAAATCCAATAAATACCAGCGGAAACAGCTCCTTTTATTTATCCATACGCCGGGCCGACGGTCTGCGGCGGCAGTTGGTGGATTTCCTGCAAGAGCTGCGCCAGCGCCTGGGCCGCCGCCGTCACCAGCGCCTGACCGCGCCGGGCATCGGCGGCAGCGGCGTTGCCGGCGGCGCCCTGGGGGTTGTAGTCCTGCATCGCCCAGCCCAGCTTGGCGCTTTTGCCGTTGCCCAGAATCGGGAACTGCTGCGCCCGTTGCGCGGAGGTGGAGGCAAAGTTCTGCGCCCGCTGCATCTGTACCTGCCCGGGCGCCAGGTGCAGCAGCATCGACGTTTCCACCTCGCCGCCATGCACGCCGAAGCGGTGTTCGTGGGCGCTGAAAGCGTCGTGCAAATCCTGCGGCAGCGGCAGGTTGAACCAGCTACTGTGGTAGACCAGCAGCCCGTGCTGCTGGCGCAGTTGCCGCGCCACGATGTCCATGCTGCTCACGTTGCCGCCGTGGGCGTTGAACAGCAGCAGCTTCTGCACCCCGGCCCGCGCCACGCACGCGCCCAGCTCCGTCCACAGCGCCAGCAAGGTGGCGGGCTGCAAGCTCAGGGTGCCGGGGTAGGCCTGATGTTCCACGCTCAGGCCGATCGCCTGCGTGGGCAGGGCCAGCACGGGCAGTTGCGCGGGCAGTTGCGCCAGCGCCGCCGCCACGATGCCGTCGGCCAGCGCGGTATCCACTTGCAGCGGCAGATGCGGCCCGTGCTGCTCGGTCGCACCCAGGGGGAGCAAGGCGATGGTCTGCGCTGCCAGCCCCTGGGCCTGGGCCAGGGCAAAATCGTGGGTGGTCACTTCTGCCCAATAGCGGCTGGGCCAGGCGTGCAAGTCGGAACGGGTTTGCATAGTGCCCGCATTATTGACCGGGGGAACCTCCCCCGCCGCCCCTGCTCGAAAGCCAGCATGTTGTCTGCCCCCCTTTCCCCTGTTGCATTGTTCTGGCGCTGCTGCCTGTGGTTGATCCTGCTGCTGGCGCTGCCCGCCCAGGCCCAGTTCACCCTGGGCCAACGGGCCACCGACCAGGCGGCCACGCCCCATGTGCAGGCCCGATTGGTGGTGCAGGCGCCCGACGGCATCGCCGCCGGGCAGCCCTTGACGCTGGGGCTGCTGCTGACGCACCAGCCGCAATGGCATACCTACTGGAAAAACGCGGGCGATTCCGGCCTGCCGACCGAACTGGATTGGGATGTGCCACCAGGGCTGGAGGCCGGGGAGATCGCCTGGCCGGTGCCGCAGCAAATCCGTGTGGGGGATTTGCTCAACTACGGCTACGAAGGGCAGGTTCTGCTGCCCGTGCCCATGACCGTGGGGCCGGACTTCACGCCCGATGCCGACGGCACGGTGCGCATCGGCCTGCACGCCCGCTGGCTGGTCTGCCGGGTGGAGTGCATTCCCGAAGACGTGCAGTTGCAGGTGCAGCTTCCCGTGGCGCAAAGCCACGGCGCCTTTGCTGCCGCATTTGCCGCAGCCCAGGCGCGGGTGCCCAGCGCCTCCGATGCCGTCACCGGGCAATTCGAGGTAGCCCCGGACGGTCAGCACCTCACCCTGCAGGTGCAGGGGCTGCCCGCCCCGGCGCAAGGCCAGGAACTGGCCTTTTACCCCGAAGCCGCCGACACCTTCCGCCACGCCGCCGTCCTGGGCCGCGACTGGCAGCAGCGCTGGGACGGCGCGGTGTGGCACGCCACGCTGCCGCTGTCCGACATGCGCGGGGCCACGCCGGCGGCGCTGGAGGTGGTGCTGGGCCTGCCTGTCGCGGGCAGCAGCGTGGCCGAACAGCCCCCGGCAGCGGCCTGGCGCATCGCGGCCCCGGTGCAAGGCCAGTGGCAGGCCGCGCAGCTGGCCGAAATATCGCCCGCGCTGGCAGCGGCGCTGGCGGCCAACCAAGCCAATCAGACCAATCCAACCACTGCCGCGCCCCCGGCCAGTAACGGCAGCAACACCCGTTCCGGCAGCTGGCTGATGGCCCTGGCGGGCGGTTTGATCGGCGGCCTGCTGCTGAACCTGATGCCCTGCGTTTTCCCGGTACTGGCCATCAAGCTGCTGGGTTTTGCCCGCCACGGCAGCGACATGCGGGCGCAGCGCCTGGGCGGGCTGGCCTATACGCTGGGCACAGTCGCCAGCTTCGCGGCCCTGGGCGCCCTGCTGCTGGCCTTGCGGGCGGCGGGGGAACAGTTGGGCTGGGGCTTTCAATTGCAGAACCCGATGGTGATTGCCGCCCTGGCCGTGCTGTTTACCGTGCTGGGGCTGAACCTGGCCGGGGTGTTCGAGTTCGGCCAGATGCTGCCCAGCGGCGTGGCCAGCCTGCACCTGCGCCATCCGGTGGCCGATGCCTTTTTGTCCGGCGTGCTGGCGGTGGCCGTGGCTTCGCCCTGCACCGCGCCCTTCATGGGCGCATCGCTGGGCTTTGCCGTGGCGCTGCCCGCCGCGCAGGCCCTGGCGATTTTTGCGGCCCTGGGGCTGGGCATGGCGCTGCCCTACCTGCTGCTCAGTTGGGCACCCGGCCTGCTGCGCTGGCTGCCGCGCCCCGGGCCGTGGATGGCAACGTTCCGCTGCGCCATGGCGTTTCCCATGCTGGCCACGGTGGTGTGGCTGACCTGGGTGCTGGGGCAGCAGACCGGGGTGGACGGCGTGGCCGCCCTGCTGGCGCTGCTGCTGGCCCTGTCGGCCCTGATCTGGGCGCTGACCTTGCAGGGCCGCACCCGCTGGTTGCTGGGGGCCGTGCTGGCCGCCTTGCTGGGCTGGCTGCTGCCGACACTCGCGCCCTATCTGCGTGAGCTGCCGCCGCAACAGGCCGCCAGCGCCGCACCGGGGGCGCTCTGGCAGCCGTGGAGCCCCGAGCAACAAACGCAACTGCTGGCCGAAGGCCGCCCGGTGTTCGTCGATTACACCGCCGCCTGGTGCGTGACCTGCCAATTCAACAAACGCACCACTTTGTCCGACCCGGCGGTGTTACAAGCATTTACATTACGGGGCGTACAGTTGCTGCGGGCCGACTGGACGCGCCAGGACCCGCGCATCACCGCTGCGCTGGAGCAACTGGGCCGCAGCGGCGTGCCGGTCTATGTGCTGCTGGCCCCCGGCAAGGCGCCGGTGGTGCTGACCGAACTGATCCGCCCGGACGATGTCTTGCAGGCACTGGCAGGCATCTAGCGGCGTTTTGGCGCCCGTTTTGAAAGTTTGGAGGTTGCTATGGAAAGTGTCATTGCCCGCGTTTTACGAACCAGCAAAACCATCGCCGTGGTAGGGCTGTCCCCAAAACCCGAACGTCCCAGCCACGAGGTGGCCCACTACCTGCAGGCCCAGGGCTACCGCATCGTCCCGATCAACCCGGGCGTACACGGCAAGCTGCTGCTGGGCGAGATGTGCTTTGCCAGCCTGCGCGAAGCGGCAGCGGCCCTGGCCCCCAGGGGGATACAGATCGACCTGGTCGACTGCTTCCGGCAAAGCGAGGAAATCCCGGCCATTGCCCAGGATGCCATCGCCATCGGCGCCCGCGCCCTGTGGATGCAAAAAGGCGTGCGCAACGACGAGGCCGCCCGCCAGGCCGAGGCGGCGGGGCTGGTCGTGGTGCAGGACCTGTGTACCAAGATCGAGCATCGGCGGCTGCACGCGAACGACTAATTTCCAGGCCGCCTGCCAAGGCTGCGACAATCGCCCCCCATGACTACTTCCTTCGCCCCCCTTGCCAACGACACTTTCCTGCGTGCCTGCCGTCGTCAGGCCACCGACTACACGCCGCTGTGGCTGATGCGCCAGGCCGGGCGCTACCTGCCGGAATACAAAGCCACCCGCGCCAGGGCCGGCAGCTTCATGGGGCTGGCGACGAACGTGGATTACGCCACCGAAGTCACGCTGCAACCTTTGGAGCGCTTTCCGCTGGATGCCGCCATTTTGTTCAGCGACATCCTCACCGTGCCCGACGCCATGGGACTGGGCCTGAGCTTTGCCGAGGGCGAAGGCCCGCGCTTTGCCAAGGCCGTGCGTGACGAAGCCGCCGTGGCCGAACTGGCCGTGCCCGACATGGACAAGCTGCGCTACGTGTTCGATGCCGTCACCAGCATCCGCAAGGCCCTCGATGGCCGCGTGCCGCTGATCGGCTTCTCCGGCAGCCCCTGGACGCTGGCCTGCTACATGGTCGAAGGCAAGGGCAGCGACGATTACCGCCTGGTCAAGAGCCTGATGTACGCCCGCCCCGACCTGATGCACCGCATCCTGGCCGTGAACGCCGACAGCGTGGCGCAGTACCTGAATGCGCAGATCGACGCCGGTGCCCAGGCCGTGATGGTGTTCGACAGCTGGGGCGGCGTGCTGGCCGACGGCGCCTTCCAGGAGTTCAGCCTGGCCTACACCAGGCGCGTGCTGGCGCAGTTGAAGCGCACCGGGGTGGACGGCCAGGACGTGCCGCGCATCGTCTTCACCAAGGGCGGCGGCATCTGGCTGCCGGACATGAAGAACCTCGATTGCGAGGTGCTGGGCCTGGACTGGACGGCCAACCTGGGCAAGGCCCGCGCCCTGGTCGGCGACAGCAAGGCGCTGCAAGGCAATATCGACCCCAACGTCCTGTTTGCCCCGCCCGAACAGGTCGCCGCACAGGCCCGCGCCGTGCTGGACAGCTTCGGCACCCCGCACACCGACCGCAACAGCCTGGGCGCCACGCACATCTTCAACCTGGGCCACGGCATCAGCCAGTTCACCCCGCCGGAGCATGTGGCGGCTTTGGTGGAAACGGTACACGGCTATTCGCGCCAGCTGCGCCAGGGGCGCTGACCGGCTTGCGGGCAGAGAGGGCCGGCAAGGCCGCCCTTTCCCTGCCCGCCGGCGTTGAAAATTGTCTAACTACGGGACAATTGTCGCTAAAACCGGGGATCTGAAACGGGCCGGCCTGCTCCACTTATGCACACTTCAAGCCATCCGGGCAAGGGCTTGTCAAGCCTTAAACTCAATAGCGCCAAAGCGCGAAGATTCATTTCAACCAATTGATTTTTAATAATTTTTATTAAAAAACCGGGTTTGTAATAAATTCCTTCTCCTGTCGCCGCAGTCGTGTCGTGTGCCATGGCAGGGAAACTTCCCACAAAGTTATCCACAGAAAAGTCCAATCTCCCCGTGACCTTGCCCGCTGGCCCTCATGTTATCCACATCGCTGTGCATACCCCTTTGCACAGCCAGGTCGGCAGCCTCCTCAGCTACACCCATGACCAGCCCCTGCCCGCAGGCACGGTGGTGCGTGTGCCTCTGGGCCAGCGGGAGCTGATGGGCGTGGCCTGGGCCGCCCCCCACGCTGCGGCCCTGCCGCCGGGCGTCGTGCTGCGCCCGGTGGCCGAGGTGCTGGATGCCCTGCCCCCGCTGGATGCGGCCTGGCAGCGGCTGGTGGCCTTTGCCGCCCGCTACTACCAGCGCAGCGTGGGCGAGATCGTGCATACGGCCTTGCCCCCGGCGCTGCGCAAACTCACGGGCGTGCAGTTGAACCGCCGCCTGCAAGCGAAAAAGAAACCCCAGGTGGCGACGCAGGACGCTGAAAATTCCGTAGCGCTTACCGCAGAGCAGGTCAGCGTTTGCCAGCAGATTGCACAACACCCCGGCCCCTTCCTGCTGTACGGCAGCACCGGCAGCGGCAAGACCGAGGTGTACCTGCACAGCGTCGCCCAGGCGCTGCAGGCCGACCCGCAGGCCCAGGCGCTGGTGCTGGTGCCCGAGATCAACCTCACCCCCCAGTTGCTGGCACGGTTCGAGCGCCGCTTTGTGCCCCAATTCGGCCCCCAGGCGGTGGTCAGCCTGCACAGCGGCCTGACCGAAGCGCAGCGCCTGAAGCACTGGCTGGCCGCGCATACCGGGCAGGCCCGCATCGTGCTGGGCACGCGCATGGCGGTGCTGGCCAGCCTGCCGGGGCTGAAGGTCGTCGTCGTGGACGAGGAGCATGACCCCAGCTTCAAACAGGAAGAAGGGGCGCGTTACTCGGCCCGCGACCTGGCCCTGTGGCGCGGGCGCGATGCCGGGGCCAAAGTCATCCTGGGCAGCGCCACCCCGTCGCTGGAAAGCTGGTACGCCTGCCAGCAAGGCCGCTACCAGCGCCTGGACATGCCCAGCCGGGTGGCGGCGGCGGCCTTGCCCGCCGTGCATCTGGTCAATCTGCGCCAGCAGCCGAAATCCACCGTATTTGCCCCGGCGCTGCTGCAGGCGATTACCGAGCGCATTCAGCGCGGCGAGCAAAGCCTGGTGCTGCTCAACCGCCGGGGCTTTGCCCCGGTGCTGTGGTGCGGCGACTGCGGCTGGAAAAGCGACTGCCCCCATTGCAGCGCCCACCAGGTGTTCCACAAAGGCGAACGGCGGCTGCGCTGCCACCATTGCAGCGCCAGCCAGGCCGTGCCCCGGTGCTGCCCGCAATGCGGCAACCCGGACATCCTGGCCCTGGGCCACGGCACCGAGCAATTGCAGGAGGCGCTGGCGCAGCAGTTGCGCAACGTGCTGCGCCCGGACGGACAGCCCGCCCGCATCGCCCGCATGGATGCCGACACCACCCAGGGCGCCGGCCAGTTGCAGGAGCAACTGGCGCAAATCCACGACGGCAGCGTCGATGTGCTGGTGGGCACGCAAATGGTGGCCAAGGGACACGACTTTCGCCGCATGACCCTGGTCGCCGCCGTGGCCCCCGATGCGGCGCTGATGAGCAGCGACTTTCGCGCCCCCGAGCGCCTGTTTGCCCTGCTCATGCAGGCAGCGGGCCGCGCCGGGCGCGATGCCGCCTTCATGCGCCAGCAGGGCAGCCAGGCGCAGATGTGGATTCAGACCCACCAGCCGGAACATGCCCTCTACCAGGCCTTGCAGCACCACGACTACCCCGGCTTTGCCCGGCAGCAGTTGCAGGAGCGCCAGCAGGCCGGGATGCCGCCCTTCGTCTTTCAGGCCCTGGTGCGCTCGGATGCGAAAACGCAGGACGATGCGCAAAAATTTTTGCACGCCGCCGCACAGCAGGCCCAGCAACTGCCCGCGCTGGCCGGGGTGTTCATCTACCCGCCCATCCCCCTGGCCATGCAACGGGTCGCCAACGTGGAACGCGCCCAGATGCTGATCGAGGCGCCCAGCCGCAGCGCCCTGCAAAAATTTTTGCACGCCTGGCAGCCGCTGCTGCACCAGGTCCGGCAGCAGCACCGGGCGGTGGTGCGCTGGCTGATCGACGTGGACCCGCAGAATTTGTAATTTCTATCAATAAGAGAGCTGTTACCGCTGATATTTCAATGATTTCAGATATAAAAATACCTGAAATCGTTTATTTATCTGCGGAAACAGCTATTGATTTATAGGCAATTGCGCCCCTTGGTGGATATGCCAGCCGCCCGCCTGCAAATCCGCCACAAAGTCGTCGCCCAGCAGATAGGCGCATTCCCTGGGCCGTTGCTGGCCGATGGCGTCGCCCTCCACCACCCCGGCGGCCGGGTGGCACATGATCAGGCTGCCCGGCTGCACCTGGCGCAGCCACGACTGCATGTGCTGGCGGTAGGCGGCGGGCGTGGGCGCGTCGAAACCGTAGACCCCGGCAAAGCCGTGGTTCAGCGCCAACCCCGCATGGCGCCACAAGCGGGTGGCGGCCCAGCCACCCAGGGCGGCGATGATGCAGGCTTTGGAAGATGACCACAGCCGCCCTGCCGGGGCGGTGGAGCGCAGCCAGGGCCGTTCGTGCGCGGCATAGCGGGCAGTGATTTCGGCCAGCAGTGCCTGGCGCACGCCGGGCAACTGGTGGACATGCTGGTGGCCGTCGATGAAGTCCGGCGGCGTGCCCATGGCGACCTCGAAGGCGTCGAGCTGTTCGCGCCAGACGGCCTGCCACTGCGCCTGCGTCCAGCGGCCCAGGTAGGCCTGGGCAATGGCCTGCTTCAGGGTCAGCGCCCGGTACATCCCACCGTGGCTTTCCGTCAGGTTGAAGTGCAGGCCCACGGCCAGGTGCGGGCGCAGCGGCTTCAAGTCCTGCGCCGCCGTGTGCCAGCGCGGCGATGTCGCCATGCAACTGGTGGCGCTGATGCGGCCCTTGCCGGCCAGTTGCAGCACGGCGTGGTCGATGAGCGGGTGCAGGGCGTAATCGTCCACGCACAGCAGGATGGGGCGGGTGGTGGCGGCAGGGGCTGTCATGCAGGGTGGCGGGCCTTGAAGGCCCAGAATTTGCTCAGGATGAAAGTGCCGACGGCCACCAGCACCAGGATGCCCGCCTGGCTCCAGAAGTAGTGCCAGTGCAGGTGGTGCAGCGCGATGGCGTAAAGCAGTTCGTTCACCCCGAAGGACAGGCAGGCCACGGCAAAAAACCGCGCTGCCGACGCCCAGCCGCGCTGCCGGGCGTCGGCAAAGGTAAGCAGCGCATGGCCGTGGTAGCTGACGGCAAAGGCCGTCAGGAACGCCAGCACATTGGCCGCCAGCGGCGCCATGCCCGTGGCCGCCACCAGCATGCCGACCATCAGCAAATGCGTCGCAGCCGCAGCGCCCCCCACCACAATAAACCGTAGCGCCTGCGGCAATGCCAGCAGGCGCTGAAGCAGGTTTTTATACAGAATCATCACGCCAGGGACTACGGTCTTCATCGCGGGCCACAAGATAGCTGGGGCGCTGCTTGACCTCGTCGTAGATGCGGCCAATGTATTCGCCCAGAATGCCGATGGACATCAACTGCACGCCCGAAAACAGCATGATGCTGGCCGCCAGCGTGGGCCAGCCGTTCAGGTCGGAGCCGAACAGCAGCGTCTCCACGGTAATCCAGCCGCCGTACAGCAAGGCGGCCAGCGCCACCAGGGCGCCGATGACGCTCCACACCCGCAGCGGCAGGGTGGTGAACGAGGTCAGCCCCAGCAGCGCCAGCGAACCCAGGCGGCGCAGGTTGAAGCTGGAAGCGCCCGCCGCCCGATCCAGCGGCACAAAGGGCAGCGCCGCCGTCTTGAAGCCGACCCAGGCGTACAGCCCTTTCATGAAGCGGTGGCGCTCGGGCAGCGCCTTGAGGGCATCGGCCACCTTGCGGTCAAGCCAGCGGAAATCCCCGGCGTTGGGCGGCAGTTTGACCGCGTTGCCGGAGTTCATGATGCGGTAGAACAACTGGGTGCCCATGCGCTTGGCGCCGCTTTCCGCCCCCCGGTCGGCAATCACGCCGTAGACCATGTCGTAGCCGCCCAGCCACAGGTCGTGCATTTGCGCCAGCAGCTCCAGCGGATGCTGGAAGTCGGCATCGATCAGCAGCACGGCATTGCCCCGCGCGTGGTCGATACCTGCCGACAGCGCCGCCTCCTTACCAAAGTTGCGGGACAGGGCGATGTAGCGCAGCGGCAGGCCGCTGGTTTCCACCAGATGCAGGGCCACGTCGTGCGTGCCGTCCCGGCTGCCGTCATTGACGATGAGGATCTCAAAATCCGCCGTCAGTTGGCCCACCGCATCGGCCAGCGCCTGCACGAAGCGGGGCAGGTTCACCTCTTCGTTGTAGGCCGGCACAACGCAAGACAAGCGCAGCGGCCCGCGCGGCAGCGCGGGCCGCGGAGCGGCCGGGGCATATTCGGCATAGAAGTCCGCAGAAGGTGCGGCGGGGGAAGCGGGGGGCATGTCCGTCATGGGGGCAGATTGTCGCTTACCGCGCACAGGCCGCAGGCACGTAGGCCCGCCAATGCAGCACCCAGGGCTGGCCGTTGAACGGCCAGGCCAGCTCCCACTGGCCGCTGTGCCAGGGGCCGTCCTGGGGCAGCCCGTCCATCGGGGCCGGTGGGGCGGGAGTTTGGCCGTCCTGCCACAGCCAGAGTACGCCGCGCGTTTGCAGGCGTTCCAGGCTCACCCAGGGGGAAAAGCGGGCATCGTGGTTGATGAGGACGGAGGGGCCGGAGGCCTGCGCCGTCGTCACCAGGGCGGCCAGCCAGTAATCGCCCGCCACCACGTCCAGGGGGCAGGTACTCACGGCATCCCAGGTGCGCTGGGCCTGCGCGGCCAGGGCCGCCTGGGGCCAGTCGGTGCGTGACGGGCGCTGGCGCCACTGGGCGCCGTAGGCCAGAAACACGTCCGTCAGCAGCGTGATCAGCACCAGCCACACGGCCAGCCCGCGCAGCAGGGGCCGCTGCGCCGCCGGCAGCCACGCCTGCGGCCACACGGCCATCAGCAGCAGGCCACTGAAAGCCCACATCGGCAGTCCCCACATATCGTGGACGCCCAGTCCGGTCACCAGCCCCAGCACCGTGACCAGCAGCCCCGAGCCCAGCGCCACGGTCAGCACATAGCCGGGCCAGGCCGTCTGCCAGCGCCATCGGCCCTGCCCGGGGGCGGCCCGCCGCGCCCGCCAGGCAGCAACGGCGGCGATCACCGCCAGCGGCAGGTGGTTGAGCAATTGGGTGAGCAGGAAATCGATGGCAGCGCGGGTCGGATGGCTGCTGGAGCGGCTGCTGGCATAGGTCAGCGGCAGCCAGTCGTTGCGCACCAGCCAGGCCAGATGCGGCGCGAAAATCGCCAGCCCCAAGACCACGGCCAGCCACGGCCCGCTCTGGCGCAGCACGTGGCGCTGCGCCGCCAGCAGGTACAGCCCCTGCACGATGAGCAGGATCGCCACGGAATACTTGGTCAGCATCCCCACCCCAGCCCACAGCCCCCACAGCAGCCATTGCCGCCTGCGCCCGTCCTGCAAGGCCGCCAGCAGGCTGTGCCCCAGGCCCGCCCAGATCGGCATTTGCGCAATGTTGTGGTTGAACTCCAGCGCCGGGCGCGTGTAATAGACCACCGCCATCGTCAGCAGGGCGGCTAGCAGGGCACGCTGCCGGTCGACCAGCCGCAGCGCCGTGCGCCAGACCAGGTACAGCGTGGCGGCAATGCACAACTGGCTCAACAAAAACGGCCCGGCCTGGCCGAACACCCGGTAGAAACCATGCAGCACCCAGGGCGCCAGGGGCGGATGCTTGTAATAGCCCCATTGCCATTCGCGGCCCCAGGACAGGCTCTCGGCCACATCCAGGGGAAAACTGCTGGTCAGCAGCGGCGGCAGCACCGACCACGCGGCGATATAGAGCAGCGCCCACGCGGCAATGGAGCGCCAGGCGAGGGCCGGAGGAGAGGTCGGGGACATGGGGGCAGCGGAGAGGGGCAACAAAGCCGCCGATTGTAGGAAGGCTGGGCTGAACCGCCCGTCTCACTCGCCCGTCAGCCAGGCCACCGCGGCTGAAAAGCTCAGAAACGCCAGGGCGGTACTCACCAGGATGATGCGGGCCACGCGCCCGCCGTGGGCGTCGAAGCGCTCGGCCAGCAGCGAGACATTGCTGGCGCTTGGCAGCGCCGCCGTCAGCACCAGGGCAATGACGGTCGGGCGCGAAAGCGGCCAGCCCGCCGCCAGCGCCGCCTGGCAGGCCAGCCAGATCAGCACCGGGTGCAGCACCAGCTTGACCAGCGCCAGCGGCACGTAGTGACGTGGGGCCACCTGCTCGGACTGGTTGATCTGCGAACGCGCCAGCACCGCGCCGATGGTGAACAGCGCCACGGGCGAGGCCGCATCGGCCAGCATGGCAATGGTTTTGTCCACCGGCCCGGGCAACTGCCAGTGCAGGGCCGAGGCCACCGCGCCCAGACCGATCGCCCAGGGCAGGGGATTGACCAGCACGCCCTTGAACGCCATGCGCAGGGCACGCCCGGCACTGCCGCCGCCCAGCCCCAGGCGCGACAAGGCAATGCACAGCGAGGTGGTGACGACCATGTCCAGCGCAATCGTCATGATGACCGGCCCGGCGCTGGCCGCCCCCAGCAGTGCCACCAGCAGCGGCACCCCCATGAAGCCGGAGTTGGGGAAGGCCGTGACCAACGCGCCGAAGGCCGCATCGTTCCAGCCCCAGCGGCGCAGGGTGGCGGCTACCGTCCCGGCAATGAGCAGCAGGCCGGCAAACAGGTAAATGGCCGCCGCCACCGGATCGAGCAATTGCCCGATCGGGGTGCTGGCCCCGAAGCGGAACAACATGCACGGCAGCGCAAAAAACAGCACGAAGCTGTTCAGGCCGCTGATCGCCGTCAGCGGCAGCACCCGCGCCTGCGTGGCGACATAGCCGCAC
>JAHRXD010000164.1 GCA_019104825.1 Comamonas sp. | reverse complement strand
AGTCGGCCGTGCGGGTGAACAGCTCGATCTGCGCGATGGTCTGGTTGGCGAAGGAGCTCGACATCACGTAGCTCGGGTGGCCGGTGGCGCAGCCGAGGTTCACCAGGCGGCCCTTGGCGAGCAGGATGATCCTCTTGCCGTCCGGGAAGATCACGTGATCGACCTGCGGCTTGATCTCCTCCCACTGGTAGCCCTCGATGCTGGCGACGTCGATCTCGTTGTCGAAGTGGCCGATATTGCAGACGATGGCCTGGTCTTTCATCTTTTTCATGTGATCGTAGGTGATCACATCTTTATTGCCCGTGGCGGTGACGAAGATGTCGGCCAGCGGCGCGGCTTCTTCCATCGTCACCACGCGGTAGCCTTCCATGGCCGCTTGCAAGGCGCAAATCGGGTCAATCTCGGTCACCCACACTTGGGCGCTGAGCGCGCGCAGGGCTTGGGCGCTGCCCTTGCCGACATCGCCATAACCGGCGACCACGGCAATCTTGCCCGCCACCATCACATCGGTGGCGCGTTTGATGCCATCGACCAAGGATTCGCGGCAGCCGTAGAGGTTGTCAAACTTCGATTTCGTCACCGAATCGTTGACATTGATGGCGCGGAATTTCAGCGTGCCTTTGGCGCTCATCTCTTTCAGGCGGTGTACGCCTGTGGTGGTTTCTTCCGTCACGCCCATGATCTGTGCGCTCTTCCTGCTGTACCAGGTGGCGTCCTCGGCCAGCTTGGCGCGGATGGCGGCAAAGACGATTTTTTCTTCTTCGCTGCCGGGGTTGGCCAGCACGGAAATGTCCTGCTCGGCCCGCTTGCCCAGGTGCATCAGCATGGTGGCGTCGCCGCCGTCGTCCAGGATCATGTTCGGGCCTTCATGGGCGCTGCCGGCGGGGCCGAACTCGAAAATCTTGTGCGTGTAGTCCCAGTAGTCCTTCAGCGATTCGCCCTTGATGGCGAACACCGGCGTGCCCGTGGCGGCAATCGCGGCGGCGGCGTGATCCTGGGTGGAGAAGATGTTGCACGAGGCCCAGCGCACATCGGCGCCCAGGGCTTGCAGGGTTTCGATCAGCACGGCGGTCTGGATCGTCATGTGCAGGCTGCCGGTGATGCGGGCGCCCTTCAGGGGCTGCTGCGCGGCAAATTCTTCGCGCACGGCCATCAGGCCGGGCATTTCGGTTTCGGCGATGCGGATTTCCTTGCGGCCCCAGTCGGCCAGGGAAATGTCGGTAATGGCGCTGTCGGCAGCGTTGAAAGAGGAATGGGCGGGGGTGCTCATGGTTGCTCCAGTGCAAATCAACATTGGGAAAACAACCACACTACGGACGCAGGGGAGGGTCTGGCCTCACCGCACCGAAGCGTGGGTGAGCGTCGTTGCCAGAGAGGCAGGGGCCGCGAGCCGCACTGCCGCCTTTCCGAGCCTCACGCCGGGGCTGATCGGTACGCCCGGACGCTGCAACGCTCCTCGGAAAGAAGAAGGGCGTGATTGTAAGGGATGCCCGGCAAGTTCACCCCGGCGGGGCCACGCGCAGCGGGATGGTCACCGGCCCGTCGTTGACCAGATGCACCTGCATGTCGGCGGCAAATTCGCCCGTCGCCACCTCCTGCGGGTGCGCAGCACGGGCCTGCTGCACCAGGTAGTCGTACAGCCGCTGCCCTTCCTGCGGGCTGGCGGCCTGGGTAAAGCTGGGGCGGTTGCCGCCCGAGGTATCGGCGGCCAGGGTGAACTGGCTGACCAGCAGCAGGCCGCCGCCCACGTCCTGCACGCTGCGGTTCATCTTGCCGTCGGCATCGGCAAAGATGCGCAGTTTCAGAACCTTGGCCAGCAGCCTGTCGGCCTGCTGTGCGGTATCGCCCTGTTCGGCACAGACCAGAACCAGCAGGCCGGGGCCGATCTGCCCGACCACCTGCCCGGCCACTTCCACCCGGGCGCTGCGCACCCGTTGCAATAGGGAATACATAATTTCTCTGAGGTTGTGGTGACAACGCTACTCAATATAAACACCAAGCCTATATCAAGTTCATGCCCCTGGAAATCAGCTATAAACCGCGCCATGCAACAAGGGCACGCGGCGGACCACACGCAACCAGCGCAAGCATCTCACCACGCACCGACCGCAGCAGTACAGTTTTCACTGCTTCGTTCGGTAGCGGATGCCATGCCTGCCCAGATGGCCTATTTCGAGGCACCCGGCCTGCGCTGCCTGTTTGCCAACGAGCGCTACGCCCAGGCCTGCGGCCAGCCCAACGGCAAGGCACTGCTGGGCCGGACCCTGCAGGAAATCCTGCCGCCGCCCGTGTGGCAAAGCAACCGCCGCCATCTTGAACAATGCCTGGCCGGCGTGCCGCAGCACTACAGCCTGCCGACGCAAGGCAGCCGTGGCGATACCCGGATGCTGGAGATACACCTGGCCCCGCATACCGAGAACGATGTAGTGCAGGGCGTATTTTTGCTGGTCTACGACATCACCCACAACTGGCGTGCCGAGCAGGCGGCGCGGGCCAGTCAGGAACGGCTGGAAAAATTCAACGCGGCTTCGGAAGAAATCATCATCTTCCACCAGGACGGCACCATTCTGGATGCCAACCAAGCGGCCGAGCGCATCACCGGCTACAGCGTCGAGAGCCTGCGCGGGCGCAGCATCTTCGATCTGGTTCATCCGGACGACCGGGTGCGCACCATGGGGTACGCCCACCAGAACTACGAGGACCCGTACGAGGTCATGATCGTGCGCCGTGACGGGCGCTGCATCGATGTCGAAGTTACCGGGCGAAGCCTTTCCCAGACCGATGGCACCACCCAGCGCATCGTGGTGGCCCGCGATATTTCCGTGCGCAAGCAGGCCCAGGCGCAAGCCGTCTTCATGACCCAGCACGACCTGCTCACCGGGCTGCCGAACCGCCAGCACCTGTTGCGCCATACCGAGCAGACCCTGCACCGGCTGGCCGAGCAGCAGCGGCAGGCGGCGCTGTTGTTCATCAATCTGGACCATTTCAAAACCCTCAATGACTCCCTGGGCTACTTTGCGGGCGACGAGGTGTTGCAAGCCATGGCCCTGCGCCTGAAGGCGAACATCGGGCCGGAGGATTTCGTGGCCCGGCTGGGCAACGATGAATTTGTCGTGCTGGTCACGCAGATCAGCAGCCGCCAGGAGGCCAAGGCCGTTGCCGAGAAGCTGTTGCTGTCTATCCACGCCCCGCACGCGCTGGCCGGGATGCCGATTTCGCTCACGCCCTCCATTGGCATCAGCCTGTTTCCCGAGCACAGCCGCAAGTCCGAAGAGCTGCTGCGTCAGGCCAACCAGGCCATGCTGGTCGCCAAGGAAAACGGCGGGGCCAATACCCAGGTCTATGCCACGTCGATGGACGGCACGGTTCCCTACGAAGAGCTGGTGCTGGAGCGCCAGTTGCGCGAAGCCATCGAGCAGAACCAGCTGGTGCTGCACTACCAGCCGCAACTGTGTTTGAAAACCAATACCCTGGCGGGCTTTGAAGCGCTGGTGCGCTGGAACCACCCGCAACGCGGCCTTGTCGGGCCGGACAAGTTCATCGCCTTTGCGGAAAAGCGCCGCCTGATCTCCGGCATTGGCCGCTGGGTGCTGTTCGAGGCCTGCCGCCAGCTCAAAGCCTGGCACGACGCCGGGCTGCCCAAGGTGCCGGTGGCGGTGAATATCTCGCCGCTGGAGCTGCGCCAGCGCGACGTGCTGGCCGATATCGAGCTGGCGCTGAAAACCACCGGCCTTGCCCCGCAGTACCTGGAAATCGAAATCACCGAATCGGTGCTGATGCAGCAGTCCAGTCCGGCGCACAGCATCCTCAAGGCCCTGCGGGCGCTGGGCGTGCATATCGCCATCGACGACTTCGGCACCGGCTACTCGTCCCTGGCCTACCTGAAGCGCTACCCGATCGACAAGCTCAAGATCGACCGCTCCTTCATCACCGACACCCCGCACAATGCGGACGATGTGGCCATCGTCACCGCCATCATTCAAATGGGCCGCAGCCTGCAGCTCAAGGTGCTTGCCGAAGGCGTCGAACAGGACGCGCAGCAGGCACTGCTGCGCAGCCTGGGCTGCGATCTGATGCAAGGCTTCGGTTTGTCCCGGCCCCTGCCGGCCAGCCAGGTGCATGCCTGGTGGCAAAGCTGGGGCACCCAGCCGCTGTTCGCCTAGGCGGCTGCGCAGCGCTGCCGATCAGCCCCGACGCACCCATCGCCCACGCCATCCCCCCTGCGAAGAGGGGGATGGCGCAAAAAGTTACGCCGCAGCACATTCCTGGCGCAGCAGGGCGGCGGCTTCGCGGGCAGCGACACGGCCTTCGTCGGTGGGGATGACCCAGATTTCGATGCGGCTGTCCGGGGCATGGACGGCCCAGGCGTGCTTGCCGTCGGCTTCGCGGTTGCGTTGCGGGTCGATGCGCAGGCCCGTCCAGGCCAGGCGTTCGCACACCTGCTCGCGCAGCACGGTGTCGTTTTCGCCAATGCCGCCGCTGAAGGCGATCACGTCCAGCCCGCCCAGGCAGGCCGTCAGTGCCCCGGTTTCCCGGATCACCCGGTGGGTGAACTGGTCGATGGCGCGGATGGCATCGGGATGGCCCTTGGCCGCTGCGTCGCGCAGGGTGCGCATGTCGGCAGAAATGCCGGAGACGCCCAGCAGGCCGGACTGCTTGTAGAGCAGCTTTTCGATGCGCTTGGCATCCCAGCCCTGCTCCAGCAGATACAGCAGCACCCCGGCATCCAGGCTGCCGCTGCGCGTGCCCATCATCAGGCCATCAAGGGCGGAAAAGCCCATGGTGGTGGCGACGCTGATGCCGCCGACGGCGGCGCACAGGCTGGCGCCATTGCCCAGGTGGGCCATGACTACGCGGCCCCGGCCACGAATGGTCTGCTGCTCCAGCACCGACATGATGTACTGGTAGGACAGGCCGTGAAAGCCGTAGCGGCGCACGCCTTCGTCCTGCAGGGCCTTGGGCAGGGCGAAGGCATAGTCCACCTCGGGCATGTGCGCATGGAAGGCGGTGTCGAAGCAGGCGATCTGCGGCACCTGGGCAAATGCCTGGCGGAACTGGCGGATGCCTTCCAGGTTGTGCGGCTGGTGCAGCGGCGCCAGGGAGTTGAAGCGCTCCAGTTGCGCCAGCACGGCGTCCGTCACCGCGACGCTGGCGCTGAAGACGCCGCCGCCATGCACCACGCGGTGGGCGACGGCATCCAGCCCCTGCGCCTCGGCCAGCTCCTGCACCAGGGTGCGCAGGCGGGCCAGTGCGACTTGAAAAGGCGTTTTCCCCGCAGGGACGGTCAGTGTTTCCTCGTGTTTTTTGCCTTGGTGCTTCCAGCCCAGGCAGGGCTGGCCGCCGGGTTCGAGCCCCTGGAAGTTGCCCGATACCGTATGCGGCAGCACCTGCCCGCCTTCCAGGGGGTGCAAGGAAAATTTCAGTGAGGACGAGCCTGCATTCACCGCCAGAATTGCCATCGCCGTTGCTCCTTGCCGTTAGCCTTGTTTCCAGGCATTGGCCTGGTCCTTGCGCCGCTGGTCGTGCGCGGCCAGCACGGCCAGCACGGTGGACGCCACCCGGGCCATCGGGCCGTCGGCGCGGCTGGTCAGGGCGATCGGCACGCGGGCGCCCAGCACCAGCCCCGAGCCGTTGGCCCCGGCCAGGTATTCGAGTTGCTTGGCGATCATGTTGCCGCTTTCCAGGTCGGGCGCGGCCAGGATGTCCGCCTGCCCGGCCACTTGCGAGACGATGCCCTTGATGCGCACCGCGTCGGGCGAGATGGCGTTGTCGAAGGCCAGCGGGCCGTCCAGCAGGCCGCCGGTGATCTGGCCCCGGTCGGCCATCTTGCACAGGGCGGCGGCGTCCAGAGTGGACGGGATGGCGGGCGAGACGGTTTCCACGGCCGAGAGCAGGGCCACCTTGGGCTGCTCCACCCCCATGACGTGCAGGAAGTCGATGGCGTTCTGCACGATGTCCGCCTTTTCCTGCAGCGTGGGCTTGATGTTGATGGCCGCATCGGTAATCACCAGCGGCTTGTCGTACAACGGCACGTCGAAGCGGAAGACGTGCGACAGGCGCCGCCCGGTGCGCAGTGCGGGCTGGGCCAGCACGGCCTTGAGCAACTCGTCGGTGTGCAGGCTGCCTTTCATGAGGATCTCCACCTCTTTGCGGGCGGCCATTTCAGCGGCCAGTTGCGCGGCAGCGTGGCTGTGCTCCACCGAGATGATTTCCGCGCCTTGCAGGTTGATGCCCGCTTCTTCCGCGACGCGGCGGATGCGCCCTTCGGGGCCGATCAGCACGGGCTGGATCAGTCCGTGGTTGGCGGCGTCCATGGCGCCGGAGAGCGAACCGGCATCGCAGGGGTGCACCACCGCGCAGCGCACGATTTCCAGGGCCTGCACCTTGTCGAGCAGGGCGTTGAAGCGTGCCTCGGGGTCGAACAGCTGGATGTTGGGTGCCTGCACGCGCTGCACGCGCACCTTCTGCGTGGGCGGCATCAGGTTGGCCTCGCCCTTGAGAACCACTTCGCCCTGCTGGTTGGTGACCTGGCAGTCGAGCTTGATGCGTTTTTTCTCGTCGTTCTTTTCCTTCACCGTGGCCAGTACGGTCAGCGTGTCACCGATGCGCACGGGCTTGGTGAACTTCAGCTCCTGGCCCAGGTAAATCGTGCCGGGGCCGGGGAACTGGGTGCCGAACAGGGCCGAAATCAGCGCTGCGCCCAGCATGCCGTGGGCGATCACGCCGTGGAACATGGTTGCGTCGGCGTATTCCGGGTTCAGGTGGGCGGGGTTGATGTCGCCGGAGACGGCGGCAAACGCCTGGATGTCCTGCAGCGTGACGGTGCGCACCAGACGGGCGCTCTGGCCGACGGACAGTTCATCGTAGGTGACGTTTTCCATCCACAGGCCGTCGTTGGCGGTGTTTTCAGTATTCATGGGAAGGCTTCCTTGGGGTGGGAACAAGGGGCTGCGCAGCAGCCCCGCCGGGGCAGTCGTGGCGTTTGGACGCTGTCGTCAGTCCATGGCGTGGACGCCGGCGTCCACGTAAATCGTCTGGCCGCTCATGCCGCTGGCGGCGTCCATGCACAGGAAGGCGCTCAATTGCGCGATTTCTTCCAGCGTGACCAGGCGCTGCAGCGGCGCCTTGGCCTGGGCCGTGGCCATGAGCTGGTCGAATTCGGCAATGCCCGAAGAGGCGCGGGTCAGGATCGGGCCGGGGGAGACGGCGTGCACGCGGATGTTCTTCGGGCCCAGCTCCATGGACATGTAGCGCACCAGCGATTCCAGTGCGGCTTTCACCGGGCCCATGACGCCATAGTTGGGCACCACTTCGCCCGAGCCCAGGTAGGTCATCGACAACATGCTGCCGCCTGCTGCCATGTGCGGGGTGCACAGCTTGGCGGCTTCGGCAAAGCTGTGGCAGGAGACGCTCATGGCGCGGGCAAAGCCCTCGCGCGAGCTGTCGACCACGTCACCGTGCAGGTCTTCCAGCGGGGCCCAGGCGATGGAGTGGATCAGGAAGTCGATCTGGCCGAACTTGTTCACCGCATGGGCCACGACGGCTTCCAGCTCGCCGGGCTGCTCGACGTCGCAGTTGAGCAGGTCGGCCCCCACCTTGTCGGTGAGCGGCTGGACGTATTTGCGGGCCTTGTCGTTCAGGCAGGTGGCCACGACCTCGGCGCCCAGGGCACGGAACAGCTCGGTGCAGCCCCAGGCGATGGAACGGTCGTTGGCTACGCCCAGGATGAGGCCTTTTTTGCCAGCCAGGCTGAAGGGGGAAGTCGCAGTCATCAATACTCCTTGGTGATGAATTCCGGTTGTCAATCCACCGATTTTCTTGCCGACCTTGCCGGACGTGCCGGGCAGGTCTTGCTTGAAACCGGGATAAAAGCTGAACCTGAGAAGAAATAAATCGAGAAAGGTTACTCCATTAACAAAATGAAGCAAAACAGCAGATTCTCAGGAGAAACCCTAGGTACCACAAGTCTTTTCAACAAACCTGTAGTTTCACTCAGGTTTAAGTGACGCCGGCGCCCCGGACGGTCAGTGAAATTGACTAGGATGCACGTTTGTTCAACCTCTTGCAGGAACCCCTATGCAAATTCAAACCGTAGGCATCATCGGCGCTGGCACCATGGGCAACGGCATCGCCCAGGCGTGCGCCACCTCGGGCCTCAACGTGGTGATGGTCGATATCTCCGACGCTGCCGTGCAAAAAGGCGTGGCCACCGTGGCCGGCAGCCTCGACCGCCTGATCAAGAAAGAAAAAATCACCGTGGCCGACAAGGAGGCCGCCCTGGCCCGCATCCAGACCTCGACCGACTACCCGGCGCTGAAAGCGGCCCAGATCATCATCGAGGCGGCCACCGAGAACGAGGCGCTGAAGGTCAAGATCCTGCAGGAAGCCGATGCCCTGGCCGCGCCCGAGGCGATCATTGCCTCGAACACCTCGTCCATCTCCATCACCAAGCTGGCCGCCGCCACGGGCCGCGCCGACCGGTTCATCGGCATGCACTTCTTCAACCCCGTGCCGATGATGGCGCTGGTGGAAGTGATCCGTGGCCTGCAAACCTCCGACGCCACCCACGCGGCCGTGCAGGATCTGGCCGAGCGCCTGGGCAAGACGCCGATCACGGTGAAGAACGCCCCGGGCTTCGTCGTCAATCGCGTGCTGATCCCGATGATCAACGAAGCCTTCTTCGTGCTGGCCGAAGGACTGGCCACCGCCGAGGACATCGACGCCGGCATGAAGCTGGGCTGCAACCACCCCATCGGCCCGCTGGCCCTGGCCGACATGGTGGGCCTGGACGTGTGCCTGGCGGTGATGAACGTCTTCCTCGACCAGTTCGGCGACAGCAAATACCGTCCCTGCCCGCTGCTCAAGGAATACGTGGCGGCAGGCCGCCTGGGCCGCAAGACTGGCCAGGGGGTCTACAGCTACTGATGGGCACCGCCCTGGGGGAGTGCAAACCGGGCCTGGCCCGGTTTTTTTAGAGGGGTCTTTTAATAAAAGGAGCTGCTTCCGCAGGTAAATAAACAAGATCAATATCTTTTATATTTGAAATCGTTTATTTATCAGCGCAAGCAGCTCTCTTTTTTCATCCTTTTCGATTCCTGCCGAAAACCGGCGGCATCCCCGGGCCGATTGTCGCCGTCAGTCCTCTGGCGCTTCCGGCGCCGGCGGCATGGGCAGCTTCCCGGGCTGGATGGCGGTCAGGTCGGCAGCGGCCAGCCCCGCCAGCAGCGCCTGTCCGTCGGCCAGCACGCGGAACTCGCCAAACCGCGCTGCGGCCAGGGGGCGGCCTTGCCCTTCGGGGAAGAAGAAGGCATCCGTCACCACCACCCAGCGCCCTTTGAGCCGTTTCAGCGGCAGCAGCACGGTGCCCGCCTGCGGTGTTTCGCCGGGCCGGGTCAGGCGCTCGATCTGCGCCACGCCCCGGTCGTCGAGCCGGGCCACGGCCAGCACCCGGTGCTGCCAGGGCTGCTGCGCCTGCAGCGTGTCCAGCGCCTCGGCAACGGCTGCCGGGTAGGCAAAGCGCAGCGCCATGTAGTCGCCCTGCATGAGCGAGCGCGGGTCTTGCGGTTGCAGGGGCAGGTAGATTTTCTGCCCCTGCGCCAGCACCGCTTCCTTGCGCTGCACGTCCCACTGCACCAGGCCCAGCGCCAGCACGCCTGCCACGGCCAGCACCAGGGTGATCGGCCAGGGCGTGCGCACGGGTGCAGACGTGGCTTGCGCCGGTGACGTGCGCGGGCCGCGCAGCCACCACAGCATCGGCACCATGGCGGCGCCGACGATGCCCAGGGCCGCTGCCTTGTCCTGCAAGGGCCATTGCAGGGCGTAATAAAAATTGCCCAACTCCATCAGCGCCACCGCCAGCGCCAGCCAGAACAGCCGCCAGCGGTTTGTTCCTGCGGCAAAGCTGGCCAGCAGGACGATCACCCCCATCGACGGCACCCCAAGGCAGGCGACCAGGGCTGCGGCGTACACCAGCCACAGTACGCCCCGGCGCGGCCAGCGTTGCAGCAGCCACCCGGCGCTGACCAGCACGGCCCCGGCTTGCAGCGCGTTCTGCCAATGCCAGGCCCACAGCAGCGCCTGCCCGGCCTGCGGGTCGTCCGCCGAGCCTCGCGCACCCAGCAGCACGTACCGCAGGACGATGTGCAGGGCCAATGCCAGCAGCAGCCCCACGGCAGCGCTTTCCAGCAAATCACGCAGCTTGGCGGCCCAGGGCCGGGTCAGCCAGCGGCCTTCGCAATGCGCCCACACGGCCCACGCGCCCGCCAGCAGCAAGGTGTGGCGCGGCCAGCTTTCCCATAGGGAAAAGATGGCGCCAAAGTAGGGCTGCCCTGCGCCCTGCGCAGCGGCCCAGGGGGGCAGGAACAGGAATGTCCAACTGGCCAGCACCCCCAGCAGGCGGCGCAGCCATGCCTGGGGCACGATCCAGGCCAGAGCGGCCTGGAAGGCCAGCAGGCTGGCCGTGACCGTGCCCAGCGTTTCGGAGCGGAAATCCTGCACGAAGGCCCACAGCCACAGCGCTTGGGCGGCCAGCAGCAGGCTAAAACCCAGTTGCTCGGTAAACAGAGCCTGGCTGCTGCGCAGCAGCCAGATGGCCGCTGCCGCCAGCACCAGACTGGTCAGCAGGGCGCCGCTGAAAGAGGACAGCGCGTTCCCCAGCGTCATGGTCAGCAGGCCCAGAAACGGCCATAGCACCAGTTGGGCACCAAAAAAACTCAGTGCCAGAACGATCCATGACGGCGCGGGCGGCGTGGCAGGCGGTAGGGCATCGGTGGGCAGCAAGCCTTCGGCCTGGGTGCGGGGCCACCATGCGGGGGCGGGGGACTGCGTTGTCGTCGTCATTGTGCGGACTCCTTTTGCAAGCGGTAAAGCCAGTGGGCGCTGCCGCCGACGCTCAGGGCAATCATCAGGGTCATCAAGGCCAGCCCGCCTTCCGTGTAACCGATGCGCAGGTGTTCAAACATGCCATGCCCCAGCCCGACCAGCCACAGCACGTTGGCGGCGATCAGGCCCAACCCCAGCACGGCCAGATGGCGTGTGCCCCAGGCGTGCGCCAGCAGGCAGGCCACTGCCAGGCAGGCCAGCAGGTACAGCGGCCATTGGTTTTGCAGCACCAGGGACTGCACGCCCAGCGCCGTCCAGGCGGCCAGCGCCAGCCCTGCGCCCATCGGGCCGCTGAGGGTGGGCCGGGCCACGGCGGCCCAGCCCAGGCGTGGCAGCAGCACAGGCACCAGCCAGACCGGCAGCCAGAGCAGCAGGTGCAGGACGCTGCGGAGGGTGCCGCCCGACCAGAGCAGCTCCCATACCGTGGTGCCCAGCCCGATCCAGAAGCCCAGCCCGGCCCCGACGACCAGCAGCCACAGCGCCCACAGCCCATCGCTGCGGGCCACGATCGTCCACGGCAGCGCCAGGGCGGCCCAGAGGGCGAACAACTGCCAGGCATCGGCCCCGGTCTGGTAGGTCTGCCCGACAAAGGCCAGCAACCCGCCCAGTGCCAAAGTTGCCAGCAGCAGGGCGGCCGTGCGTATCTGTGCCAGCGCCATGGCGGCCAGCAGGGGCAGCAATACTGCCGCTTGCAGTACGTGCAGCTTGAAGCTGCGTGTTTGCTCTGGCCATTGCGCGGCAATCCAGAAAATCAGGCCGCCGCCCAGCAGTAATGCGGCCACGACGACCAGACCTCGCCATAGCCTAGCGGCCCAATCCACGGGTGGTTGTTCCTGGGCGCAGGCGGCCAATTGCCGGGCCTGCACGGGCGAGAGCTGAAAGTGGCGCACCAGTGCGTACAGGTCTATGGAGGGCATGGGATGGTTCCTTTTCATCGGCAATTGCCAAATGCCTGGCATTCCGGCACCAGATTGCCCTGTGCATCACGCCATTGCAGGGGTGTCGCAGCCGGGGAGGGCGCAGGAGGTGTCGCGGTGTTGTCCGGTGCAACGGGTGCCGTGTGGGCTGGGCGGGGGCGATCGGGGTCGTGCAGTACGGTAGAGCCGCCCACCCCGGCGCCGACCCGCGCCCGGCCCACCGAGGTCGAGGCGCCGACGCCGGCACTGCCTGTCACCTGGCCGCGCTGGTTCACACCGACCCCCACCCCCACTGGCCCCGCTCCGACGGCGGCCCCGGCGGAAACGCCACCCGAGCCGATGCCGACCCCGACATTCACCGGCCCGACAGGCACCCCGACCCCGACCCCGACATGGGCCCCCGTATGAGAGCAGCCCATAAACAGCAACGCCACCGCAATGGTGGCGCAGCCCTGGAAAAATTTTGCTTGCGTCATGGCGGCATTGTGCAATGCACGCCATGTGCGGAGATAACGGTTACCGATTAAAACGTTTCCCAGTCGTCCTCGCCGGTGCTGGACGCGGCGGGTTTGGCCGCTGGCAGTTTCGGGGCCGCCGAAGGCTTGGCTGTTGGGGGCGTTGGCGCAGCCGCAGCCGGTTTGAGGGCCGGTTTGGCGGCTGGCGCAGGCGTGCGCTTGGCCGGTGCCGGAGTGGCTGCGGTAGAGGCACGCGGTGCAGGCGTTGGGGCCGGTGCCGGGCGTTTTACGCCGGTGCTGGGGCCTGTGCCGACATTGAAGACCGATACCACCTGGGCCAGCCGCTGGGCCTGCTCGCTCATGGAGCCGGCGGCGGCGCTGGCCTCTTCCACCAGGGCAGCGTTCTGCTGGGTCATCTGGTCGAGGTTGGCCACTGCCTGATTGACCTGACCGATACCGTCGCGCTGTTCGGTGCTGGAGGCGGTGATCTCGCCGATCAGGTCGCTGACGCGGCGCACGCTGGAGACGATGTCCTGCATGCTTTTGCCCGCCTGCTCGACCTGGCTGCTGCCCGCTTCCACGTTTTCCACGCTGGTGGTAATCAAGCCTTTGATCTCTTTGGCAGCTTCGGCGCTGCGCTGCGCCAGGCTGCGCACTTCGCCGGCCACCACGGCAAAGCCCCGGCCCTGCTCGCCGGCGCGGGCGGCCTCGACGGCGGCGAGGTTGTCTCGGAGGTGGTCAGCACCATGCGCGGCATCGACGAAAGCAGCCGCAAGATTGCCGACATCATCGGCGTGATCGACTCCATCGCCTTCCAGACCAACATCCTGGCACTGAACGCCGCCGTGGAAGCGGCCCGGGCGGGCGAGCAGGGCCGGGGCTTTGCCGTGGTGGCCTCGGAAGTGCGCAGCCTGGCCGGGCGCAGCGCCGAAGCGGCCAAGGAGATCAAGAACCTGATCACCGACAGCGTCTCCCGCGTCGAAGCCGGCAGCG
>JAHRXD010000160.1 GCA_019104825.1 Comamonas sp. | reverse complement strand
GTGCAGTGTGTGCAGTCAATTATGCCAAGCCCTTTAGGCAAAAAAGGGCTTGAGAACGTGTTCGCGATCTCTCGTGAACACGTGCTTAGAACGTGTTCACGATCTCCTCATGGGTGTGCGGGCGCGGCTTCGGGCGGTCTGCGTCGTTGCAAATCCTCGCAATAGCCAAGCTATTGCTGTGGTTTGCGCCTCGCACCCCATCCCGAACCGCATCCCCCACACCTTCATTCGAGATCATGAACACGTTCTTAGCGCCGATGTGAGCGATGGCTGGGCTGCAATAAAACGATCAGCGCCCCGGCACCGCCATCGGCGGGCCGGGCCTGAACAAAGGCTTGCACTTCGCGCTTTTGCACCAGCCAGCGCAGCACCTTGCCCTTGAGCACGGGCACCTTGCCCGGCGAGCCCAGGCCCTTGCCGTGGACGATGCGCACGCAGCGCAGTCCGGTGCGGTGTGCCAGGCGGATGAACTGGCCCAGGGCCTCGCGGGCCTCGTCGGTGCGCAGGCCGTGCAGGTCGAGCTGGCGCTGGATGCTCCACTGCCCGCTGCGCAGCTTGCGCAGCACGTCCGGGCCGATGCCGGGGCGGCGGTAGCTCAGGTCGGCGTCCACTTCCAGCAGGGTGCTGATGTCGAACTCGTCGCTCATGGCTTCGCGCAGCACGTTCTGCTCGTCGATCTGTAGCTGTAGCGGCTCTGGCGGTGCGGGTTCCAGCGGGATTTGATACAGATTCTGCGCCCGCAGCGGCGTGACCGGGCCGACGGTCAGGGCAAACAGGTTGCGTTCGCGCTCGGCCTGGCGCCGGGCGGCGATGCGGGCCTGCTGCTGCGCGGCCTGCTGGGCGTTGCGCTGCCGGATTTCCTGGGCCACGGCCTTCAGGCTGTGCAGGCCGGACAGGGGGGCGTGCTGCTTCACAGCTGCCCCTGTTCGGCCAGCGACAGCGCCTGGCCTTGCGCCACGATGAGGTGGTCGAGCACGCGCACGTCGATCAGCGCCAGGGCGCCGGTCAGGGTCTGCGTGAGCTGGATGTCCGCCGCGCTGGGGGTCACGCTGCCGCTGGGGTGGTTGTGCGCCAGCACCACGGCCGCCGCATGGTGGTGCAGGGCCCGCAGCGCCACTTCGCGCGGGTAGACCGAAGTCTGCGTGAGCGTGCCGCGAAACAGCTCCTCCAGGGCAATCAGGCGGTGCTGGCTGTCCAGAAACAGCACGGCGAACACCTCGTGGCGCAGGTGCGCCAGATGCAGTTGCAGATAGTGCTTGACGGCCTGCGGGCTGTCGAACAGCGGCTGCTGCCGCAACTGCTGCGCCGTGGCGCGGCGGGCCAGTTCCATGACGGCCAGGATTTCGGCCCGTTTGGCCATGCCCAGCCCCTTGACGCCGGTCAGGCTGCCCGCACTGGCGTTGAGCAGTCCGGCCAGACCGCCCTGGCTGTCGAGGATGTCCTGCGCCATGTGGAGCACGCTGCGCCCGGCCAGCCCGGTGCGCAGCAGGAGGGCGAGCAGCTCGGCATCGGCCAGGGCGCCCGCGCCCCGGGCCAGCAGCTTTTCGCGCGGCAGGGTATCGGATGGCAGGTCTTTGAGCGACATCAGAAGGCGGGAATGAGGGTGGGATGAAGGGCCAAACGCGGCTTCTTACAATACCGGCCAGTTTATAGGGAGTCTTACCACCGCCATGACCGATACCGCACCTCAACCCCAAGGCCAGCCCGCCCGCGTGCAAGCGGGCGCTTTTTTAACCTTGCATTACCGCCTGGGCGGCGCCACCGGCGATGTGGTCAATACCTTTGGCGGCAAGCCCGGCACCTTGACCCTGGGCATGGGCGAGCTGGCCCCCGCGCTGGAAGAAAAGATCATCGGAATGGCCGAGGGCGAACGCGCCAGCTTTGCGCTGCCCGCCGGTGCCGCTTTCAGCGAGCGCAACCCCGAGCTGGTGCAATGGGTGTCCCGCAAGCTGCTCAATGAACAGGGCGACCCGGACGAGCAGTACGCAGTGGGCGAAGTGGTGGAGTTCCCCACTCCCGACGGCGAAGGCAGTTACGCCGGCGCCGTGGTGCAGGTGCGCGAGGATGGCGCGGTGCTGTTCGACTTCAACCACCCGCTGGCCGGCCAGCCGGTGACGTTCGAAGTCGAAATCATCGGGATCATCTGAGGTGATGGAGCCCAAGGAAATCCTCCTGGCCGAGCCGCGCGGCTTTTGCGCCGGGGTCGATCGCGCGATCGAGATCGTCGAGCGGGCGCTGACCAAGTTCGGCGCCCCCATCTACGTGCGCCATGAAATCGTCCACAACACCTACGTGGTCAACGACCTGAAGGCACGCGGCGCGATTTTCATCGAGGATCTGGCCGACGTGCCGCCCGGCGCCACCCTGGTGTTCTCCGCCCACGGCGTGAGCCGCGAGGAGCAGGAGGAAGCCCGGCGGCGCGGCTTCAGCATCTTCGACGCCACCTGCCCGCTGGTCACCAAGGTCCACGTCGAGGTGGCCAAGCTGGCTAAAGAGGGCTACGAGTTCCTCATGATCGGCCACAAGGGCCACCCCGAGGTGGAAGGCACCATGGGCCAGCTCCTGGACGGCATCTACCTGGTCGAGGACGAGGCCGACGTGGCCCGCGTGCAGCCGCGCCAGATCGAGAAGCTGGCCGTCGTCACCCAGACCACCCTGAGCGTGGACGATGCCGCCAGCATCCTGGCCGCCATCCGCCGGCGCTTTCCGCAGATCCGCGAACCCAAGCAGCAGGACATCTGCTACGCC
>JAHRXD010000264.1 GCA_019104825.1 Comamonas sp. | reverse complement strand
ATGGCCGAGCCGGTTTCGATCTGCGTCCAGGCGATGCGCGAACGTTTGCCTGCGGCCAGGCCGCGCTTGGTCACGAAGTTGTAGATGCCGCCCACGCCGTTTTCATCGCCGGGGTACCAGTTCTGCACCGTGGAGTATTTGATGTAGGCATCGTCATGGGCGATCAGCTCCACCACGGCGGCGTGCAACTGGTTCTCGTCGCGCTGGGGGGCGGTACAGCCTTCCAGGTAGCTGACCTCGCTGCCTTCCTCGGCAATGATCAGCGTGCGCTCGAACTGGCCTGTGCCCTGGGCGTTGATGCGGAAGTAGGAAGACAGCTCCATCGGGCACTTCACGCCCTTGGGGATGTAGACGAACGAGCCGTCCGAGAACACGGCGGAGTTCAGCGCCGCATAGTAGTTGTCGCTTTGCGGCACGACCGAGCCGAGGTATTTCTCGACCAGCTCGGGGTGGTTCTGCACGGCGTGCGAGAAGGAGCAGAAGATCACCCCCACGTCGGCCAGTTGCTGGCGGAAGGTGGTGCCCACGGACACCGAATCGAACACCGCATCCACCGCCACGCCGGCCAGTTTGGCGCGTTCGTGCAGGGGCACGCCCAGCTTTTCGTAGGTTTCCAGCAGCTTGGGATCGACTTCGTCCAGGCTCTTGGGCTTGTCCTTGAGCGACTTGGGTGCGGAGTAATAGGACAGGGCCTGCAAGTCGATGGGGGCAATCTGCAGGCGTGCCCATTCGGGCAGTGTCATACCTTGCCAGCGTTTGAGGGCCGCCAGGCGCCAGTTGAGCAGGAACTCCGGTTCCTTCTTGATGCGCGAAATGGCGCGAATGGTGCTTTCATCCAGGCCCGGGGGCAGGCTTTCGGACTCAATATCGGTCACAAAGCCATGCTGGTAGGGGCGCTGCAAAGCCTGGTTCAGGGCTTCTTCCTGGGGCTTGTCCGGGCTGATGGGGAGGGTCATGTCTGGAGAAGATGCCATGGAGTTGTACTGTGTGGAATAAACATGGATATCGTATGTATCTTTGCCGTATCCGGCGCAAGGCTACAGGGAGTCCGTACTTTGTTTATGGAGATTCAAACCAAAGCTGTCAGTGGCAATGGCGCTGCTTTTGAAGATTTAGCCAAACCGCTCATTTTAAAAGCAGATAAGGTATATCTATTTCTGGATATAGAAAGTACCTTCAAACAATAGGCTCTAAGAACGTGTTTCTGCATAAAAAACAGCATCTGTGAATGCAGACGCTGGTGGGGCGGAAAGCCTGGGGTCTCGGGTTACATCCGGGCGGGGAGGGGGTACGATTTCCGGGATGGTCCACAGAAGTGCGCAGACACAGGCTGTAGGTGGTTTGCTTGTCCGTCATGCGTCACGCCTGAGGGCAGGAAGGTGGCCGCAACGGGCGAAAAAAACAGCCTGAATGGTGGGGAAACCGGGGCGTTTTGACCAAAACCGGCTGCCGTTTGGCCTATGCTCAAGGCGTAGGTTCTACTTGTAAAGGAGGTGCGCATGTTTAAGCATATTTTGGTTCCTGTGGATGGTTCTTCGACATCGATGCATGCCGTGAGCAAGGCTGCTGGCTTGGCCAAGGCGTTTGGCAGCGAGGTCACTGCGGTCTACGTGCTCGATCCCTATCCGTTTACCGGGGTGGGGGCTGACTTTGCCTATGGCCAGGCGCAGTATCTGAGCGCCGCTACGGCAGAAGCCAACAAGGCCCTGGAAGACGTGAAGAAGCTGCTGGAGGAAGCCGGTATTTCGGTCAAGACCCTGGTGGGCGAGGGCCATGCCATTCACGAAGGCATCGTGCGGGTGGCGGAGAACGTCGGGGCCGATCTGATCGTGATGGGTTCGCATGGCCGCCGTGGGCTGGAAAAACTGGTGCTGGGCAGCGTGGCGCAGCGTGTTCTGCAGGCCGCGCATGTGCCGGTGCTGGTGGTGCGTGCCTGAGCGGTTTGCTCCTTCGCGTGGTAAAGGCAGCCTGGGCTGCCTTTTTTATGTTGCCGTTTATTGTTTTGATAGCTGTTTGCGCTTGTTATTGAACGATTTCATATAATAATGATGTTCAAATCTATAAAATAAAAGCGGTAAAAGCTATTTCTTTGCTAGCTAAGAACGACACGACTCCCGCCCATGCGCACGGCCTGGTGCAATGCGCGGGCGGCCCGTTCGAGGGTTTGCTGTGGTGTTTCCTGGGGGTGCTTTTGCACCAGGCCGGCGCTCAGTTCCACGGTAATGCAATCCTGCGCATGCAGCAGTGGGGATTGCGCCAGTTCGCTTTGCAGCCGTGCCAGGGCTTGGGCCGCCTGGTCGGACGGGCTATCGGGCAGGACCAGAACCAGGTGCTGGTCGCTGGTGCGGCCAATATCGTCCTGGGGGCGCAGGGTGTTGCGGGCAATCTGCACCAGGTGGCACAGCGCCAGCTCCGGCAGGGCCGATGGCGCTTGCGCCGCATCCGGGCCGGTCAAGGCTGTGGCGGGAAGCTGTGCCTGCATGACGGCTACGCTCAAGGGCGATTGCAGACGCTCGCTGCGCACCGATTCGGCCAGAAAGGCTTCCTGCAGCCCCTGGCCGTTCAGGGCGCCCGTGCTGGGGTCGTGCCGGCTGGTGTCCTCCATGCGTTGCAGGCGGTGGCTCAGTTGGTGGATTTGCTGCTCCTGCGCCTGGGCCTGCTCCTGCAGGTCGCGCATGGCGCTCATGGCATGGTGGCTTTCGCGGGCCAGGCGGTTGCCGGAGGCCACCACCGCTTCCAGCAGCGGGGCCAGGTCGCCCAGGTGCTGGGCTTGCTGGATGCGCTGGGCGTAGTCGGACAATTGATCCTGGTGCTGGCTGCTGTGGCTGCTCAGGTCGGCCATGTGGCTGGCGTATTGGGCCAGAAGGCCTTTGATGCGCTCATGGGCCTCCTGCTGGCTGTTGTGCAGTTCAAGGTGGCGGAACAGCAGGTTTTTCAGGTGCAACTGGATGTGCTGCAATTGCGGCATCGTCCATGCGGGTTCTATGGCCGTTTGCAGTTTTTCCGCCAGGCCTTGCAGGGGCGGGTCTTGCGTGGCAATGGTGCGCAAGTGTTCCACCGCCATCGCCAATAACTGGGCAATCGTGCGGGCGCGTTGGGCTTGCTCCTGGCTGAGGAAGGACAGGCGGTAGCTGTAGTTGTGCAGCATCTGCTCCAGCGCCCGGGGGGGCGGAGGGGCTTGCCGCAGGAACTCCACCAGCTGCATGGAGACCTCCTGGGTGCGCCGATCTTCCGGGCCCAGGGCGCCGACGGTGTTTTCGATCAGGCGGGCCAGTTGTTCGGCCAGGCTTTCGGGTAGCACTTCCAGCGGCGTACTCGGGCAGGACAGGGCGGTGGCCTGGGCGTTGCCGGTCAGCTCCAGCTGGGCGTACTCGACGATGGCGGTTTGCAACTGCTGCCAGTCCTTGGCTTCGACGGCCTGCAGGAACGATTGGGTCAGCTGCTTTTGTCGGGGTGTTTGCGATGGCAGCAGGGTGCCGATGTGGCGCAGGCGCCGCTGGGGGAAGGCTTCATGGGGAAGCAGCCCGGCAACTTCTTCGTACACCGCCTGGTAGTTTTCGGGGGTGGGCGGCAGGCGGCGGCGTGCCAGAACCTGCAGGCTTTGGCGGGCAATATCGGCGGGAGAGCGGGGGCGCATAAACGAATAACGGGATGATGGATTTTGCGGGGCTGCAAAGCGCCGGGAACCGGCCGGCACAGACCTACAATCGGCAGCCGGTAGAACCCCAGGTAGACATGAAAATACTTATTTCCAATGATGACGGTTTCCAGGCCCCCGGTATTGTGGCCCTGCACCAAGCCATCGCTGCGATCGAGGGCGTTGAAGTCGAGGTCGTTGCTCCGGAACACAACAACAGCGCCAAGTCCAACGCCCTGACGCTGCACGCCCCCCTGTACGTCCATCGTGCGGCCAACGGGTTTCGCTATGTCAACGGCACGCCGGCCGATTGCGTGCATATCGCCCTGACCGGGCTGCTGGGGTACCGGCCCGACCTGGTGCTGTCCGGAATCAACAACGGCGCCAACATGGGGGACGATACGGTGTATTCGGGCACGGTCGGCGCGGCGATGGAGGGCTTTCTGTTCGGCATTCCGGCGATCGCCTTCTCGCAGGTCGAGCGCGGCTGGGAGCATCTGGAGGCGGCAGCGCAGAAAGCCCGGGCCATGGTGGCGCAACTGCGCCAGCAGCAACTGGTGGGGGCGGCTCCCTGGCTGTTGAACGTGAATATCCCCAACCTGCCCCTGGATGCGCTGGGGGCGCTCAAGCTGTGCCGCCTGGGGCGGCGCCATGCAGCCGAACCGGTGATTACCCAGACCAGCCCGCGTGGCGAGACGATGTACTGGATCGGCAGTGCCGGTGCCGCCAAGGACGAGTCGGAAGGCACCGACTTTCATGCCACCGCCCAGGGGCATATCGCCGTCACGCCCTTGAAAGTCGACCTGACCGATCACCAGCACCTGGGGTACTGGGGGCAGACCGCAGCGCGGTTGCAGGCGGCGATGGTGCAGGCATGAGCCAGGGCAACACACCGCGCCGGCCTGGTTTTCCGGCCCGCCTGCCTTCGCTGGCCAATGCCCAGCCAGCCCCGGTGCGGCCGGCCACGGCACCGGGTTCGGTCACTGCCTCGGGCTGGGGGCTGGATTCGGCAGCGGTGCGCCAGCGCATGGTGCAGCGGCTGGCCGCTGGCGGGATTCAATCGCCCCTGGTGCTGCAGGCCATGGGACAGGTGCAACGCCATGGATTCGTCGACAGCGCCCTGGTCACCCAGGCGTATGAAGACACCAGCTTGCCCATTGGCTGGCAGCAGACGATTTCCAAGCCCAGTGTCGTTGCCCGGATGGTCGAACTGCTTCTCGGCGCCCCGGCAGCGAAGGCGCAGGGACTGGGGCGGGTGCTGGAAATCGGCACCGGCTGCGGCTACCAGGCGGCGGTGCTGTCCATGGTGGCGCGGGAGGTGTATTCCATCGAGCGTTTGCGCAACCTGCATGAAAAAGCCCGCAGCAATCTGCGGCCGCTGCGTCTGGCCAACGTGCATTTGCTGCTGGGCGACGGGATGCTGGGCTACCCCCGGGGCGGGCCGTATGCCGGGATTATTTCTGCGGCCGGGGGGCAGGCGCTGCCAGCGGCCTGGCTGGAGCAATTGGCCGTCGGGGGGCGACTGGTGGCCCCGATGGTGCAGGAAAACGGGCAGCAAATGCTGCTGGTGGTGGAGCGCCATGAACAAGGTTTTACCGAATCGGTTCTGGAAGCCGTGCATTTCGTCCCCTTAAAATCGGGGGTTGCCTGAATCAGGAAAAGGTCTATGTGCAAGCAAAAAAAATTCAGTCTCGGGTTCTGTGCTTTATTGGTGGCCGGTTTTCTGGCCGGTTGTGCGCAAACCAATGAAGCGCCCGTTGAAACCCGTGGGGGCTTTGGCCGCACGGCAACAACGGTGGACCCCGCCACTTTGCCCGGGGCAGAGAATGCCGGAAAGCCGGGGTATTACACCGTCAAGCCTGGGGATACGTTGATCCGCATCGGCCTGGAACATGGCCAAAGCTGGAAAGATATTGCGCAGTGGAGCCAGCTTGCCAATCCCAATGTGATCGAAGTCGGGCAGGTCGTCCGGGTCGTGCCGCCCGGCACGGCCCCTGGCGAAGGACGGGCAACCCCGACCGCCACGGCGCCCGTGCAGGCCACGCCATTGCCGCCTGCGGGCGGGACGGCCAGCGCCCCTGCCGCCACCAGCGGCACCAATACCGGCACTAGCAGCACTCCGACAGCGCCCAGCGCTGATGTGGCCGGCCTGGGGCTGATCTGGCCGGCGGCCGGCAACATCATCAGCGGTTTCAACGAAACGACCAATAAAGGCGTGGATATTGCCGGCAAGGCCGGTGATCCGATCGTGGCCGCTGCGGCAGGGAAAGTGATTTACGTCGGTGAAATGCGTGGCTATGGTCAATTGATCATCATCCAGCACTCCAAGGACTACCTGACGGCCTATGCGCACAACCAGAAAATGCTGGTCAAGGAAGAGCAAACCGTCAAAAAAGGGCAAA
>JAHRXD010000199.1 GCA_019104825.1 Comamonas sp. | reverse complement strand
GGCTACTACGTCAGCGATGGCGCGGCCCAGCGGTTGCCCCAGCCAGAACACGCTTCCCAGCCGGCCGATGCCAGCATCCCCGTGGATGTGAGCGAGCTGGTGTTCGAGGTGCTGCAGGCCAGCACCTCGCGCGAGGTGGTGGCGCTGGGCTCGGCCTTTCCCAGCCCTTTGCTGTTTCCGTTGGCGCGGCTGGGCCAGTCGGTGGCGGCCACGGCCCAGGCGCTCGACCCCTGGAGCACGGTGGACGACCTCTCCCAGGGCAACCCGGACTTGCGCCGCCAGATTGCGCTGCGTTACCTGGCCGATGGCTTGCAGGTGCCCGGCGAGGAGATTGTCATCACCCATGGCGCACTGGAGGCCCTGAACCTGTGCCTGAGCGCCGTCACCCGCCCCGGCGATGCCGTGGTGGTGGAAGCGCCCACGTTTTACGCTGCCTTGCAGGCGCTGGAGCGCATGGGCCTGCACGCCATCGAGGTGCCGACCCACCCGCGCGAAGGCATTGATCTGGGGGCGCTGGAGCACGCCATCGTGCGCCACGGCCCCCGGGCCTGCTGGTTGATGACCACCTTTCAGAATCCCTTGGGCAGCCTGATGCCCGAGGCCAAGAAGCGCGATCTGATCGCCCTGCTGGCCCGCCACGGGCTGCCGCTGATCGAGGACGATGTGTATGCCGAGCTGTATTTCGGTGACAAACGCCCTTTGCCTGCCAAGGCCTTCGACCAGCAGGGGCTGGTGCTGCATTGCAGCTCCTTCTCCAAATGCCTGGCCCCGGGCTACCGTCTGGGCTGGGCCGCGCCGGGGCGCTTCACCCAGGCCGTGGCGCGGCAGAAGCTGACCACCACCCTGGGCGTGGCCACCCCGGTGCAACTGGCGTTGAGCGACTATCTGCGCCGTGGCGGCTACGACAAGCATCTGCGCCGCCTGCGCCAGACCCTGGCGACGCGCAAGCTGCGGATGCTGGAAGCTATAGGCCGCCACTTCCCGCCCGGCACCCGTGCCACCCAGCCCGAAGGCGGCTACTTCGTCTGGGTGGAGCTGCCAGCGGGCTGCGACACCCTGGCACTGCATCGGCAGGCGTTGCAGCGCGGCATCAGCATTGCGCCGGGGCCGATTTTTTCAGCCTCGCGCAGCTTTGCCCATTGCCTGCGGCTGAACTACGGGCAGGAATGGAATGCCCGCACCGAGCAAGCGCTGGCCATGCTGGGGCAACTGGCCCACGCCTTGTATTGATGCGGCAGGTGGATTGGCCGCCGCCTGCCCGCGCTGCCTGTCTGATCGGGTGTTTTTCAGGGCAACTGCTGCTGGCGGGCAGCGTGCGGGCTTGCGTATAGTGGCTGGCTTTACAGCGCCAGACGCATTCCCGTCCTTCATGACCATGACCGCCACGCATCCCCTCGCCATCGGCCACCACCCTCTGCCAGCCCGGGCCGGCTGGGTGTTGCAGCTTCATTTGTCCCGCACCCACGGCGCATGTCATGCATACCAGCGATAACTTCAAGGGCATCTGCTGGATGGTCGCTTCCATGGGCGCGTTTGCGCTGGAGGACGCTTTCGTCAAGGCCGCTGCGCGGCAGTTGCCCATCGGCCAGCTGCTGATGATGTTTGGTTTGGGCGGAATGCTGGCCTTTGCCGCCTTCCCCCGGCGGGGCGCGGTGGGGCTGCTGCACCCGGCAGCACGCTCCAAAGCCATGCTGGTGCGGGCGGGGTTCGAGTTCGTCGGGCGGCTGTTCTACGTGCTGGCCATTGCGCTGACCCCGCTGTCCTCGGCTACGGCCATCCTGCAGGCCACGCCGGTGCTGGTGGTGCTGGGGGCCAGTGTTTATTTCCGTGAAAGGGTCGGCTGGCGGCGCTGGGTGGCCGTGGTCATGGGGCTGGTCGGGGTGCTGGTCGTGCTGCGCCCTTCGGCAGCGGATTTTTCCTGGCTGTCGCTGCTGACCCTGGTCGGCATGGTCGGCTTTGCCGGGCGCGATCTGGCCAGCCGTGCGGTATCGCCCCTGCTCACCACCCGGCACCTGGGCTTTTACGGTTTTCTGATCATTGTGGTGGCTGGCGCCCTGTACGGGCTGTGGGAGGGCCGCGCCCTGGTGCGCCCGACCGTGGCCAGCACCGCTGCCGTGGCATCGGCGGTGGCCATTGGCGTACTGGCCTATGCCTGCTTGATGAAGGCCATGCGCACGGGCGACATCGCCACCGTCACGCCGTTTCGCTATACGCGGCTGCTGTTTGGCGTCGGTCTGGGGGTGGTGGCCTTCAACGAAACCGTGGACACCCCCATGCTGCTGGGCTGCGCCATCATCGCCGGGGCGGGGCTGTTCATTGCCTGGAGCGGGCGCTTGGCGCGGCGCTGAACCGCGTCACCCCGTGACCAGCAACGGATACAGTGACAGCAGCAGTAAAACGGCCATCGTTGCATTGAAAGCCTGCAGCGCCCGGGGCGATTGCAGCCAGCGGCCGATCACGCTGCCGAACAGTGTCCACACGCTGATGCAGGGGTAGTTCACCACCAGCATCACCACGGCCCCCAGCGCCAGGCTGGCCCAGTAGGCCGTGGGCGAGGTGTAGGCCGCCACTACGCCCACCGACATCAGCCAGGCCTTGGGATTGACCCACTGAAACGCTGCCGCCTGCCAGAAGTTGAAGGGCTGCGGCCGGGCCTGCCCCGTCTGCACGCGGCCTGCCGTGGCGATTTTCCAGGCCAGCCATACCAGATACGCTGCCCCCACCCATTGCAGCAGGGTGTAGAGCCGGGGCAGCCGCTCGAACACCGCGCCCAGGCCCGCGCCGACGACCAGCAGCATCAGCGTGGCGCCCACCGAAATCCCCAGCATGTGCGGCACGCTGCGCTGGTAGCCGAAATTGGCGCCCGAGGCGGTCAGCATCACGTTGTTCGGCCCCGGTGTGATCGAGCTGACAAAGATGAACGCCGCCAGGGGCAGCAGCACCGGGCTATGGGCCAGGGCGGAAAAATCGAAAGACATGCAAACACTCCCATTCAACAGTGGTGTGGATGCTAGAGCGATAAAGCGGTACAGTAGCCATACACTTTCACAAGTCGATTGACCTACTGTATGGATAAAACCACCCCCACAGTGCGCAATGTCGCCACTACTTCCGCCAGCAACGCCCTGGGCTGGCAGCCGCAACGCGCCCCGGGAATGCCGCCGCTGGTCGAGCAACTGGTGCAGCACTGCCGGCAATTGCTGGCCAGCCACAGCCTGCGTGCCGGCACGCGCCTGCCTTCGGTACGCCAGTTGGCCGACAGCACCGGCGTGAGTCGTGACACCGTGGTGCAGGCCTATGACCGGCTGGTGGCTCAGGGCGTGGCCCACTCCCGTCCCGGTGCTGGATTTTTTGTGAGCGCCCAGCGCTTTCCCCATAAGGGCCAGGGCGCAAAAACACTGCAAACCCCCAGCCTGTCTGCAGATGCCGCCTTCGATACCCCGTTTCTGCTGCGCAGCATGTTTCGCCCCACGCAGGAGGCGCAGTTCGACGGCAGTACCGGCATCCTGCCCGCCAGCTGGCTGGACCACGACATGCTCAATGCCGCCGTGCGCAGCGTGGGCCGCAGCGCCGGCCTGCAACTGCTGGGCTATGGTGCGCCGCAAGGCTATGCGCCGCTGCGCCAGCAACTGGCGGCCTACCTGCTGGCCCAGGGGCTGGCGGTCGACCCCGAGCAGGAATTGATGACCGTCAGCGGCGTCACCCAGGGGATGGATCTGGTACTGCGCAGCCACCTGCGGCCCGGCGATGCCGTGCTGGTCGAAGACCCCGCCTGGTTCATGGTGTTCGGCCTGCTGCGTGCCCTGGGCGTGCAGGTGCTGCCCGTGCCGCGCCTGCGCGATGGCCCCGATCTGGACGCCCTGCAACGCCTGGCCGCAGCGCACCGGCCCAAGCTGTTCATCACCAACACCGTCGTCCACAACCCGACCGGCTTTGGCCTGGCCTTGCCCGTGGCCTACGACGTACTGCGCCTGGCCGAACAGCATGATTTCTTGATTCTGGAAGACGACACCTACGCCGACTTTGCCCCGCAGCAGCCCCTGCGCCTGGCCACACTCGACCGCCTGCGCCGCGTGCTACTGGTGGGCGGCTTTTCCAAAACGCTGGCGGGCAGCCTGCGCGTGGGCTATATCGCCGCCAGCCCCGAACGCATCCGGGCGCTGACCGATGCCAAGCTATTGAGCGGCCTGACCAGCCCCGAGCTGGGCGAGCGCGTCGTTCACCGCATCCTGGCCGACGGCCAGTACCGCAAGCACGTTCAGCGCCTGCGCGAGCGGCTGGACAGCACCCGCCAGCGCTGCCTGAAGCTGGTGGAAAACCTCGGCCTGCGCGTGCATCAGGAGCCGCTGGCCGGCATGTTCGTCTGGGCCGATGCCGGGCAGGACACCGAAACCCTGGCCCGCCAGGCCGCCGCCCAGGGCGTGCTGCTGGCGCCGGGGGTGCTGTTTTCAGCCACCCAGCAGCCATCAACCATGCTGCGTTTGCCGGTCTCCATGGCCGACGACCCGGCCAGCATGGCGGTGCTGGGGCGGTGCTTGTGAGCTACCCGGTTTCAGCCGGCGTGCATCCATTTCAGCCAGCTTCGACAGGGCAGAAAAATCATTGCCTGGATTTCGCCAAATCAATGGCGGCTTGAATCGCCGCTTTTGCTTGCGGACTGTTTTTCCAGCAGCTTGAGCCTGTCAATCCGGCTGCGGCGGTCACGATTTCCAGCGTGTCGGCGTGGGCCAGCGCGGGCAAAGAATCCAGGCCCATTTGTTCCAATCGCTGGATGACCGCCGGCCCGATGCCCTTGACCGCCAAAAGTGCTTCCCGATCTTGCGTGGAGAACGCCATCACTGCTCCTGATGAAACCCGGTGCTGCCGGGCCAAAAGCCAGCATTCTCGCGTCAATCGGGAACCTGAAACACCGTCCGTTCCTGCACCGCCATGGGTTCCTGCCCTGTGGCAGCGACTACAAATTCCACCGCATGGGCACCGGGCGCTGCGCTGCCGTAGGGGATCCGCACACGCACCGTGACCCAGCGTGATTCGATGGGGGCCAGCTCCAGGTCACGGTCTTCTTCCACCACGTTCAATCCTTCCAGGCCGCTGGCGCCGATGCGGTAGCGCTGCGGCATCTCGGTGGCGTTCATGACCTGCAGGCGGTACAGGTTTTCCAACTGGCCGCCCGGTGCAATGCGGGCCAGGGAGGCGCGGTCGCGCAGCACATTCACTTTCAGCGGCGTGCGCTGGGCCAGGCTCACCGCCAGGGCCATACAGAACGCCAGGGTGATGGCGGTGTAGACCAGCACCCGCGGGCGCAGTACCCGGCGCAGCATCTGCGCCTTGCTCCAGCGGTTGTCCATGCCGTTTTGTGTGGCAAAGCGGATCAGCCCGCGCGGCAGATTCACCTTGTCCATCACGCTGTCGCAGGCATCCACGCACAGGCCGCAGCCGATGCACTCGTACTGCAGGCCGTTGCGGATGTCGATGCCCACGGGGCAGACCTGTACGCACAGCGTGCAGTCGATGCAGTCGCCCAGGGGAGCGCTGGGGGCCGGGGCAGCGCTGCCCCGGGTTTTGCTGCGCATCCAGCGCGGCTCGCCGCGCTGGCTGTCGTAGGTGACGATCAGCGTGTCCTTGTCGAACATTGCGCTCTGAAAGCGTGCATACGGGCACATGTACTTGCACACCTGCTCGCGCATGTAGCCCGCAAAGCCATAGGTTGCGAAGCTGTAGAACCCCACCCAGAAGATCTGCCAGGTGCCGTGCAGCGCCAGCAGCTCGCCGCCCAGTTGGCGGATGGGCACGAAGTAGCCCACGAACGTGAATCCGGTCCATAGCGCCACCGACACCCAGGCGAGCTGCTTGAGCGTCTTGCGCCACAGCTTCTCGAAGGTCCATGGGCCCTTGTCCAGCCGCATGCGCGCGCTGCGGTCGCCTTCGGTCAGGCGCTCCAGCCACAGGAACAGCTCGGTGTACACCGTCTGTGGGCAGGCAAAACCGCACCACAGCCGCCCCGCCACCGCCGTGAACAGGAACAGCGACAGCGCCGACATGATGAGCAGGCCGGTGAGGTAGATGAAGTCCTGCGGGTACAGCACCAGGCCGAACAGGTAAAAGCGCCGCGCGCCCAGGTCGAACAGCACCATCTGCCGCTCGCCCCACTGCCACCAGGGCAGGCCGTAGAACACCCCCTGGGTGAGCAGCACCAGTGCCCAGCGCCAGCGCGTGAACACGCCGCCGATGGCGCGCGGGTAGATCTTCTTCTTGGCTTCGTACAGGTCGACGTAGACGTCGCGTTCGGCAGCGGGGGGCTGGGTCTGTGGGGCGGGCATGGAAGGGGGCGTGGTTGTGATGGTCTTGGGCGAAGGGCGGTCGATCAGGCGCTAGCGCTGTCCTCGCCGATCAGCAGCCGCGTGGCGCTCAGGAAGCGGTGCGGCGGCACCTCCAGGTTCGTCGGGGCGGGCTTGTTGCGGTACACGCGCCCGGCGTTGTCGAAC